>NZ_DDKU01000026.1:0-45402 GCF_002339775.1 Thalassolituus sp. UBA2590 | reverse complement strand
ATGAATTTCGCTTTTCCTGATTCAGTATAGAAATATCCATCGTCGTAAAAACGTGCACGACCAGAGGGATATTTATCATTCACTGGCCACTGAACCGGCGCAAGTGCGTCGTATTGTTCACGGCTCATATTGGTCAGGCCACTGAGGTCAAAGTCCCGCGTGCCTTTGTTCTCAAACATGGAAAGTCGCGCATGCTCGTCAAAAATATCGGCGGGATGCTCGTATGGGAATTCTTTCCCGAAACCCAGTCGACGTGCGACCTGAGTAATTATCCACCAGTCAGGGCGAGCTTCGCCCGGCGGAGGGAGGAAGCCTCTCTGACGCGATATACGGCGCTCAGAGTTTGTGACAGTACCGTTCTTTTCACCCCAGCTGGCAGCGGGCAGCAGTACATGAGCAGCCGCGGTTGTATCGGTGTTTGCCATGCAATCTGAGACGACGACCAGCTCACAGTGTTTCATGGCTTCTTTAACATCATCAGCATCGGGCATGCTGACCAGCGGGTTAGTTGACATAACCCAAAGAAACTTTATTTTCCCGCTTTTGACTTCGTTGAACAGATCGACCGCTTTTAGCCCTGGCTTTTCTGCAATACGAGGTGACTGCCAGAAACGTCGTACGCGGTCTCTATCGGCGGGGGAGAAGTCCATATGCGCAGCCAGCTGGTTGGCCAGGCCTCCAACTTCCCGCCCACCCATTGCATTAGGTTGCCCAGTAATTGAGAACGGACAGGCGCCGGGCTTACCAATACGACCCGTCGCGAGGGGAAGGTTGATAATGCTGTTTGCTTTATCAGTTCCATCGACACTCTGATTAACCCCTTGAGAATAAAAGGTCACTGTTTTCGGCATGTCGCGGAACCAGGCGAAGAAGGTTTCCAGGTCCTGCTGGCTGACATCAGTAATATCAGCGAGTGAAGAAAAATCAGCGGCTGCCTGTGATGCGGCATCAAGTGCTGCGCTGATATTTTCAGAACACTGTTCAATAAAGTGTGTATCCAGTGCGTTCTGTTGGTGTAAGTAGGTCAGCAGCGCATTGAACAGCGTCGTATCGGAACCCGGCTTTATTGGCAGGTGCAGGTCTGCAATGTCACAGGTTGCTGTTTTACGAGGGTCGATCACAACAACCTTCATATCCGGGCGAGCTTTCTTCGCCGCAGCCATACGTTGGAACAGGATAGGGTGGGCCCAGGCGGCATTGCTTCCGGTGATCACCAGAAGGTCAGCCTGTTCCAGGTCTTCGTAGCATCCCGGTACCGTATCACTGCCAATAGACCGTTTGTAAGAAGCAACAGCCGATGCCATACAAAGGCGGGAATTCGTATCCATATTCGCGCTGCCAATAAAGCCCTTCATCAGCTTGTTGGCAACGTAGTAATCTTCGGTCAGCAGCTGGCCAGAACCGTAGAAAGCAACGGCCTCAGGGCCGTGGGTAGAGATCACCTGACGGATCTTATCTGCCACCAGGTTCAGAGCTGTGTCCCAGTCTGTTGTCTGGCCATTCATTGTGGGGTGAAGCAAGCGGTCGGCGTGACCCAGGGTGTCATGCAGCGCGGAACCCTTAACACACAGGCGTCCGAAATTAGCAGGGTGCGACTTCATACCGGCAACGGGAGCGATATCTTCCTGAGTACCGGAGATATCCACGCCACAACCTACTCCACAGTAGGGGCATGTTGTCTGAACCTGTAATTTTTCATGACTCATAGGGGTATCCCATCACTGGACCTGATCCATCTCAGGTCTTTTCGGAGCAAAAAAAAACGCCCGCGGAGTTATCCGCGAGCGCCAATGCTCATAAACACAACACAAAACGACGACACCAACGCTGGTGTCTGGACCGCTGAATCTGGCTCCCTGCCAATGCACAAGGTCTTGTTGATTAGTAAACAAAAAAGGTGCCAAGTCTCGATTGTGACCGTGAAAATAGTGTAGGGGGCTCGCTCAACCCGCGCTACTACTGAACTTGGTTATGTAAGGGATGCTTAATCTTGCGCGATTCTGGATGCTTTTGTCTTTTCACTATGGGCTGATTTTCTCCGTGGCGTGCTTTGTCGGAGTGCAGGAGTGGGGTTTTTAGCACTCTTGTGGTGCGCAAAGTGATATTGAGTTGGCTGCCAGTTGTAAGAATGTGGGCTGGAGGCCAGACGGGCCGGACAGGAGCCGTATGTCAGTGTCGTTGGCATCCATATTGCTAAAGCCTATTCGATACTGTTTGCTGCAACGGCGTAGCAACTAAGTAGAGCAACGATGCACTTATTTAAGGAGACAAGAAGAATGTCTAAATAAGAGAGAGTCATCGCCATGAGTAAGAAGCGCATCATAGTTGTTGGTAACGGTATGGTTGGCCACAACTTCCTCGCCACTATGGCCGAATCTGATCACGCCTCAGAATTCGAACTAATTACATTTTCAGAAGAACCTCGCCTCGCTTACGACCGTGTACAGCTGAGCAAGTATTTTTCAGGCGCTACCGCGGCTGATCTCGCACTCACGACAGAATCTGAGTACGACGACTGCGGTATTACCTATTTAAAAAATGAGAAAGTCCTCGAGATCGACGCTGACAATAAAACAATAACGACCTCAACCGGTCGTATTGAAGGCTACGATAAACTCGTTCTGGCAACCGGCTCTTACCCATTTGTTCCACCGATTCCGGGTAAAGATCAGGAACACTGCCTTGTTTATCGTACGATAGAAGATCTTGAAGCAATTTCTGCGTCTGCCGAAGTATCTAAAACTGGTGTTGTTGTCGGTGGCGGCCTGCTCGGCCTCGAGGCGGCAAATGCACTTAAAGAAGCCGGTCTTGATACCCACGTTGTTGAATTCGCTCCGCGCCTAATGGCAGTGCAGCTCGATGAGGGCGGCGGTAACCTGCTGCGTCATAAGATCGAGTCGCTGGGTGTGTCAGTACACACTGAGAAAAACACCAAAGAAATTGTTGCTGGTGAAGAATGCCGCTATCGCATGAACTTTGCAGATGGCTCGCATCTTGAAACTGACATGATTCTTTTCTCCGCGGGTATTCGCCCTCAGGATGAACTTGCCCGTCAATTTGGAATTGATGTCGGCGAGCGTGGCGGCATCGTTATCAACGATTATTGCCAGACCTCGGTAGAAGATATCTACGCCATCGGCGAGTGTGCGCTTTGGGATAGCAAAATTTTCGGTCTTGTTGCTCCTGGTTATCAGATGGCCAAGGTAACTGCTACGCATATCACCGATACCCTGATTAACCTGAAAACCCCAGAGCTGGCATTTAAAGGCGCAGATATGAGCACCAAGCTTAAACTGCTGGGTGTGGATGTCGCCTCGATAGGGGATGCACATGGTCATACTGCGGGCTCTCAGTCGTTTGTGTTCAGCGATGATATTGAGGAAGTCTATAAGCGCCTTATCGTATCGGCAGATGGCAAGAAACTGTTGGGTGCAGTGTTGGTGGGTGAGACTGATTCATACGGTACTCTCCTGCAACTGATGCTCAACGATATGGATATCCCGGGTAATCCAGCTGCCTTGATCTTACCTGCATTGGGTGACGAGGCTCCAGCTGGTCTTGGTGTTACTGCATTACCTGATACGGCTCAGATCTGTTCATGCTACGACGTATCAAAGGGTGACATTGCTGCTGCGGTACAAGGTGGCTGCTGCACCATGGGAGACATTAAAGGTGCGACCAAAGCGACCTCCGGTTGTGGTGGTTGTGCTGCTCTGACTAAGCAGGTAATGGATGCCGAACTGGAAGCTCTGGGCGTAGAGGTAAATAATGATCTGTGCGAACACTTTGCCTACACCCGTGCTGAGCTGGCAGACATTATTCGTGTAAAAGGCTATGCCACCTTTAAAGATGTATTACAGGGGCATGGTAAGGGACACGGCTGTGAAATCTGTAAGCCGACCATTGGCTCTATTCTGGCTTCTTACAAGAACGAGTATGTCCTGAAAGATGATCTGATGCCGCTGCAGGATACCAACGATATTTTCCTCGGCAATATGCAGAAAGATGGTACTTACTCAGTAGTACCGCGCGTACCGGGTGGTGAGATTACTCCCGATAAACTTATTGCCATTGGTGAGGTCGCTAAAGAGTTTGACCTCTATACGAAAATCACGGGTGGTCAGCGAATCGACTTATTTGGTGCACAACTGCATGAGCTGCCAAAGATCTGGGAAAAGCTGATTGCCGCTGGTCTCGAAACAGGGCATGCCTACGGTAAAGCGCTTCGTACCGTGAAGTCGTGCGTAGGAAGCACCTGGTGTCGTTATGGTGTTCTTGATTCTGTCTCTATGGCTGTCGCTCTTGAACATCGCTACAAAGGGCTTCGTGCACCGCACAAAATTAAGTTCGGTGTTTCCGGGTGTACTCGCGAATGTGCCGAAGCACAATCAAAGGATATCGGTGTAATTGCAACCGAGAGTGGCTGGAACCTGTACGTCTGTGGTAACGGCGGTATGCGTCCTCGCCATGCTGATCTGTTTGCAACAGATCTGGACGATGAAACTCTGATCAAATACATCGACCGTGTGCTCATGTTTTATGTTCGTACAGCGGATCGCCTGCAACGTACCTCTGTATGGCTTGAGAACCTTGAAGGTGGTCTCGATTATCTGCGCGAAGTGGTTATCGATGACAAGCTGGATATCTGTGGCGAGCTTGAAAATGACATGACTCGTGTCGTGGGTACTTATCAGTGTGAGTGGAAAACTACCGTTGAATCTCCTGAGAAACTCAAACGCTTCAGTCACTTTATTAATGCCGCAGAAGAAGACAACAACCTTCTCTATGTGCGTGAGCGAGGGCAGCGACGCCCGGCGACTGATAACGAGCGTATCGAACTGGTTGAGTTAACGGCAGAGAAGCACTGATCTCTGGCAGACCTTAATAGAATTAAAGTATGCAGCAACGCCTGCATGCAGGAGAAAAATGATGACTGACTGGACAAATATTTGTTCTCTTGAAGATCTGGTTCCCGATACTGGCGTATGTGCGCTGGTGGAAGGAAAACAAGTAGCGGTATTCCGCTTTGGTGATGGCGAGACTGTATACGCGATCAGTAATTATGATCCGTTCGGAAAGGCGAACGTACTGTCGCGCGGAATTCTGGGCTCGATAGGTGAGCGTCCTGTGGTAGCGTCTCCGCTTTACAAGCAGCACTTCGATCTTTCGAATGGCGAGTGCCTGGAAGATGATGCAGTGAAGTTGGAGCACTTCCCAGTACGCATTGAGAACGGAATTGTACAAGTGAGATCAGCCGCGTAAGCGGCTCTCCCTGCAATCATATTGCTTTTATATCGTTACTAAGGCCATTTATGACCTCTGAAAAATTTAATATCTTCTCATTCACCGGGAAGATGAAGATTCTGCACCTCAGCTGGATTGCATTTTTTATTACTTTTGTTGTTTGGTTTAACCACGCACCATTATTAATGGCAATTGCAGACAGCCTGGGGCTGGCACCGTCAGAAATTAAGACGCTGCTGATCCTGAATGTTGCACTGACTATTCCAGCACGTGTTGTCATTGGAATGTTGACTGACCGGTTTGGTCCTCGGGTTGTATATTCCTCGCTGCTGGCAGTGTGCTCAATTCCCTGCTTTATGTTCGCGTTTGCCGATAGTTTTGTTCAGGCCGCGGTAGCACGCTTTATGCTTGGCTTTATTGGTGCTGGGTTTGTGATTGGCATCCGCATGGTAAGCGAATGGTTTCCTGCAAATGAACTGGGCACAGCCGAAGGTATTTACGGCGGTTGGGGGAACTTCGGTTCCGCAGCAGCAGCTTTCACTTTACCTGCCGTTGCTTTGTGGTTCGGTGGTGAAGACGGCTGGCGTTATGCCATCGCAGTAACAGGAGCGATGAGCCTGCTGTTCAGTGTTGTGTACTACATGAACGTTTCTGATACACCGAAAGGATCAACTTACTTCAAACCGAAGAATATTGGTGCGATGGAAGTGACCAGCAAAGGCGATTTCTTCTTCCTGCTGTTCATGAAGATTCCTATGTACGCAGCGCTGGCGCTGTTGACCTGGAAGCTGTCTCCAAACGGTGTTGGTCTTCTGACAGAAACCACTGCGATCTTCTGTTACGTCGGTCTGGCTCTGTTGTTTATCTACGAGGTGAGCCAAGTATGGAAGGTAAACAAAGAAATCTTTGAAAAGCCAGTACCAGAAATGCACCAGTACAAGTTTAAACAGGTTGCTGTTCTCAATGTACTCTACTTCGCAACCTTCGGTTCTGAACTGGCGGTTGTTTCTATGCTGCCACTTTTCTTTGCTGAAACTTTCACCCTGGACCCTGTTATGGCCGGTATGGTTGCGTCGGCTTACGCCTTCATGAATCTTATGTCCCGTCCGGGCGGCGGCTGGTTGTCTGATAAGTTCGGACGTAAGTCGACCTTGTTGATTCTGACAGCGGGTCTGGCTGTGGGTTATTTTATAATGTCTCTGGTTGATAGCAGCTGGCCACTCTGGCTCGCAGTTGTTGCTGCGATGGCGTGTTCGTTCTTTGTTCAGTCAGGTGAGGGTGCAGTATTCGCTGCAGTGCCTCTGATCAAGCGTCGTCTGACTGGTCAGATTGCGGGTATGACTGGAGCCTACGGCAACGTGGGTGCTGTTACTTATCTGACAGTGCTGTCGTTCGTCGATTATTCTGTCTTCTTTATGGTAATCGCGGCGACCGCCGTAGTAGGCTTTATTACTCTTCTGTTCATGGAAGAACCGAAAGGTCACATTGCTGAAGTCCGTGAAGACGGATCGGTTGAGATGATCAGTGTAAACTGATGGGTCTCGGTTCGGTAAAAAAGTGGCTCCGGCCACTTTTTTTATGGGAGAAAGAAAATGACGCCGCCAGGCAACGAACGTAACCTCGAAGTGACATTCGGTGGTTTTAGCTCTGCTGGGAACAAACCAGAAAATCAGGATGCTTTCGCAGCCTGGCAGCCGTCGACGAACAGCGCCCGTTACAAAGGCATCGCTTGCTGTATTGCTGACGGAGTGAGCTGCAGTGACAACGCTCAGCAGGCGAGTACAACCAGCGTTACCCATTTTCTTAATGACTATTACAGCACGCCAGACAGCTGGGACGTAAAAACCGCAGCCGGAAAAGTACTCAGTTCATTGAATGCCTGGTTATACCACCACGGGCAACAGGCCAGCGCACGGCATAATTCTCTGGTGACCACTCTCAGTTCAGTCGTACTTAAATCGAGTACCTTGCACGTCTTTCATGTAGGAGACTCACGCGTGTACCGATTACGGAACGGTTCTCTGGAGTGCCTGACCCGTGATCATACTCATCAGCATGGTAATGGGCAGGATTACCTCAGCCGTGCAATGGGGATGGATACGCATCTGGAGGTTGATTATCTGAGTCAGCCATTGGAAAACAGCGATGTACTCCTGATGACGACAGATGGCGTACATGGTTTTCTTACAGATAAAAGAATTCGCGATATTCTGATTAAGGAATTGAAGCCGCAGAGTACACAAACTCATTTTGAGCGGTGTGCAGAAACCCTGGTGAACCAGGCACTGGATAACGGTAGCAATGACAATCTTACCGCCATGGTTATTCGTGTTGAAAGCTTACCTGAGCAGAATATTGAAGAAACCCATCGTGTATTAACAGAGCGTGTTATACCTCCAGTACTAAATATCGGTGATTGCATTGATCACTATGAAGTCGAGCAGGTCTTGTATGCGGGCACCCGAAGCCATTTATATCGGGTGCTGAGCCGGCGTGATAAAAGGCGCTATGTGCTGAAAGCACCGTCTTTGAATTTTGAAGAGGACCTGGTCTATCTCGAGGGTTTTGTGCGTGAGCAATGGGTAGGTGCTCGTGTAGATCATGCTAATGTCATGAAAATTCTTCCGCCTGAACCTCACGCACGGTTTATGTACCATGTCTGTGAGTTGATTGAAGGCGAGTCTCTGCGACAGTGGATGAATGATCATCCTCAACCTGAACTGAGTAGTGTACGGAATATAGTCGAGCAGATAGTGATGGCGCTTCGCGCATTCCAGCGAATGGGAATGGTACACCGTGACCTGAAGCCTGAGAATGTCATGATCACTGCACAAGGGCAGGTGAAACTGATCGACTTTGGCACGGTTCAGGTGAAAGGCCTTGCCGAAGTCGCGAGTCCGGTAGAGGAAGATTGTCCGGTTGGATCGGTAAACTATATTGCACCTGAGTACGTCATGTATGGAGCCGCGACAACCCAGAGCGACTTATTTTCTCTGGGCGTCATGGTGTATGAAATGCTTAGTGGGCAGCAGCCGTTCCAGATGTCTCATATACATAGAAGAGGGGCTCGCTCTGTTTCCGAATGGAAATATCAGCCCTTGCGTGACGTTCGCTCTGATATTCCTTTATGGTTGGATCTCGCTATAGAAAAATCCTGCCATCCTGATATTCATGCCAGACACTCTGCCTTGTCTGAGTTCTGGGCTGATCTGACAAAACCAAATGATGCACTGGTCAGTGCCTACTCTGGAAAGCCCCTGATAGAGCGTCATGCTGATAAGGTGTGGCCGACAATATCAGCGGTTCTTTTGCTGGTGGTTATACTTCAGTCCTGGTTGCTATTATCAGAGTAAGAAGGCAACCTGAAGATAAAACAGAACCCACAACAGAACCCACAAGGAAGAAACAGATGAAACACGAAAAGATGGATTACGTTGAGTTTGCAGAACGTGATCTTGAAGCAACCAAAACGTTTTTTAATCAGGTATTTCACTGGCAGTTCACCGATTATGGTGAGTCGTACACAGCGTTCGACTTTCAGGGGTTAATGGGCGGTTTCTATCAGGCTGAGTTAGCCTCTGACCCCGCCCGAGGTGGTGCATTGCTGGTGTTTTATAGCCGCAATATAGAAAACACCATGAGTAAGGTCAGTGCTGCTGGCGGTGAAATCGTGCGCCCGGTTTTTGAGTTTCCAGGAGGGAAGCGTTTCCATTTCCGTGAGCCCAGTGGGAATGAGTTCGCAGTCTGGTCTGATCACTGATCAGGCTGCGTCGGAACAATACGCTTGCCCGAATATGAGCATGTCGCGATAGTCACTGACGTCTGTTTTTTCTTCCATCATTTGGTAGTACCAATGGCTGTCGGTGACATCTCCTATACATAACGCACCTATGATCCGGTTGGCCTTCAGGATCACTTTCTTGTAGACACCATATTCTCGGTCTTCCAGTACCAGGGCGTCTGCGCCTTCCGGTGTTTCGTACTCACCGATACTATGGATGTCCAGGCCCGATACTTTGAGTTTGGTCAGGTGTGATCGCTCAATGTAACCACTGGCGTTATCTTTGGATGTTAGTTGTCTGACGATGACGTCGGCCTGATCCCAGATAGGTGCTACTAAACCGTAAGTGGTTCCTGAAAACTCACAGCATTCTCCCAGGGCAAAGATGTCGTCAGCAGATGTCTGCATTCTTTCATCGACACAGATACCTCGATTCACGCTGAGTCCTGAGCTATCCGCAAGTTCTTTGTTAGGAAGAATACCCGTTGCAAAGATAACCAGTTGAGTATCGCGTTTTTCGAGAGTATCGGCGGTTGCAAAGGATACTTCGCGGACCCCTGAGTCGTCTGTCAGAACTTCTTCTGGATTTACTCCAGTGATCACTTCAATTCCTCGTTCCTCCAAAGCCCCTTTTAAAAGATCAGACGCTTTTGCATCAAGCTGGCGGTTCATTAAAACAGGATTGCGATGAATCAGAGTGACGTCGATTCCTCGTAGTTTCAGCCCGACGGCAGCTTCTACGCCAAGCAAGCCAGCGCCTATTACGGTTGCATGTTTAAGGCCGTTGAGCTTTTCTTCCATAGCATCAACATCACTCATTGTGCGAAAACCGATGACATCCGGGTGATCTGCACCTTTGACCGGAGGTATAAACGAACGGCTCCCCGTGGCGAATACCAACTTTTCATATGGATAGCTACGACCGCTTTGGGTGGTAACGATTTTTTGTTCTGTATCAACCAGAGTGGCACTGTCACCCAGCTGAATCGATATACGGTAGTTGGAATACCATGCGTCATCATGGGGTGTTATGTTCGCCAGAGTCGTTTCTTTGGCGAGAAGAGGTGAGAGCATAATGCGATTGTAGTGAGGGATCTTTTCATCGCCGAGCACAAGAATCCGGTCGTATGGATGATCTTCAGCAAGCCCCTCCAGTATGCGATTAGCCGCCATACCGTTACCGATAATTACCAGTTGGTTTTCTACTTTCTTGTCTTCACTCTTCACTCGATTCTCCACATCTTTTATAACAGAATAAACGAAAACAGCGGCCATAGGCCGCTGAGTTTCGTTGCGGGGTATCAGAACTTAGCCTGAACCCATGCCCACATTTTAGTGGTATCTACGCCGGTATCACCCGCAGAGTAAAACGCCGCTTTTGCACCTACAGTGAAGGTGTCATCGAGTTTCTTAACTGCCAGCAGGTCCAGTTCGTTACCAAAATCAACGTCATCTTCAACAGAGTTGAAAGTGTGGTAAAAACCAACCAGTTTTACGCCAGCGACTGCACCAGCGGCTTTGACATAAGTATCGCTCAGGCCGTCACCGCTGGTACTTACCGTGGTACTCAGGAACTTATCCGCCCAACCATTAAACTTGTGTTTGGTTGCCAACGGAGTTTCAAATGCTGCATTACCATCATCGCTACCCAGTGTTTCATTACCCAGTGCCAATGTTACGCCAGATACCACGGCGCCACCCTCAAGGGCAAAGTAGTTAGTGTCTGCAGTTTCCGTGCTCTGAGTAGCATACTCGGCCTTATAGATGAGTTTAGTGCCATCCATATCATAGCTACCGTTGTAGCTAAGGCCGAATGTGTCACGTTGACTATTTTCGGTATCATCGTCTTCTAGCAGGTAAGCGTACGCAGTGATTTTACCGGTACCTACTTTATAACCAGCGTTTAGTAAATGGCTTGTCGTATCGGCGTCAAACCTCGGCAAGATACCATTGACCTGATCAATGAAAGAGTAGTGCAAAGAAAGCTCATCTTTAGAATAGGTCAGCGTAACAGCATCAAACGTTTGCTCGTTTGCGCGCCAGCCTACGTTACCAACAAAACGTGCGCCGTCGAGAATAATACGCTGGCGGCCGACGATTGCACCGAATTCGTCTTTTTTGTAGCTGACCTGGGCCCGGTTCCATTCGCGGGTTTCAGGATCTGCAATAGCATCATAGCCTGCCTTTTCGGGAGCGTAATCGTCAATCAGAGGCTGAACAATTTCGTATTCTACAAGAGCCGAGAACCCTTCGTAATTGAGCGTTTCAAAGCCGACTGCAGCGTCAGTAATCAGGCCTGTCGCGGCGTCATTATCAGTCGCATCGTCAGTATCATTGGTCTCGTAACGCACTTTGACATCAGCGTAGGCATTGCCGTACTCAGTTTCATACGCAGATGCACCCAGTGTGGCAGTCCCCAATGCGATCGCCAGTAACGTTTTCTTAGCTTGCATGGCATTCTCCTTTTAATTCGAAGCCTTTTTATCAATAGAGGTTAAGCAACTTCACCGGTCTTTTTGTCGACCTTTTCTTCATTACTATCGTCGGAGTCGGCAGCCTTCTTAGCGGGCGCATCTGTATCCGGCTTTCTCTGTTT
The DNA here is from genome assembly GCF_002339775.1 of Thalassolituus sp. UBA2590. NCBI lineage: Bacteria > Pseudomonadati > Pseudomonadota > Gammaproteobacteria > Oceanospirillales > Oceanospirillaceae > Thalassolituus > Thalassolituus sp. UBA2590. The sequence continues at coordinate 33,781 of NZ_DDKU01000026.1, read as the reverse complement.
TTCATACAGGAAACTCAGAACCTGCTGACGGTACTTGTTGTATTGCGGGTCGTCGGCAAGTTGAATTCGGTTACGTGGGCGTTCAAGTTCTACGTCCATAATTTCGCCTATGGTCGCGGACGGACCATTGGTCATCATCACAATACGATCCGAAAGCAATACTGCCTCGTCGACATCGTGGGTAATCATGATGACGGTGTTGTTCAGGTCTTTCTGAATTTCCATCAGAGAGTCCTGCAGGTGAGCGCGTGTCAGGGCATCAAGTGCGCCGAACGGCTCGTCCATTAACAGAACCTGCGGCTCCATCGACAGGGCTCGCGCAATACCAACGCGCTGTTTCATACCACCGGAGATTTCATCCGGGCGTTTGTGCATAGCGTGGCTCATGTGAACCAGCTCGAGGTTGTGCTCAATCCATTCACGCATTTCTGCTTTGGATTTATGACCTTTAAATACGCGCTTTACAGCCAGCTCAACGTTCTGATAAGCGGTGAGCCAGGGCAGGAGAGAGTGGTTCTGGAAGACAACAGCACGCTCAGGGCCTGGTTCATTCACTTCTTTTCCGCTCAGGACGACGCCGCCCTGAGTCGCCTGATACAGACCAGCCACGATATTCAGTACCGTAGACTTACCGCAGCCTGAGTGACCAATCAGCGAAATGAATTCGCCTTTCTTAATTTTCAGGTTCACATTCTGAAGGGCACAGAAAGGACCTTTCGGTGTTGGAAATTCGATACCAACATCTGATAGTTCGAGTAATGGGTTCATAATGAAACTCCTCTGTCCTTTGTGTACTTATCGTGTAGCTGCTGACTTATCCCACGACACTTTGCGCTGAATCATCAGCATGACGCGGTCAAGTAAGAAGCCAATCAAACCAATGGTGATAACGGCGACCATAATCCGGCCTAAGGAGTCAGAAGAGCCGTTCTGGAATTCGTCCCAGACGAATTTTCCAAGGCCTGGATTCTGCGCGAGCATTTCCGCCGCGATCAGTACCATCCAGGCAATACCCAGAGAGAGACGTAGACCGGTAAATACCATAGGGATGGATGAAGGAAGTACGATCTTACGAACGTGTTCCATATAGCTCAGGCGCAAGACCTGTGACACATTCACGAGATCTTTAGGAATAGATGCGACACCCACCGCGGTATTAATTACCGTTGGCCAAAGGCAGCACAGCATGACTGTGATCATGGAAGTCACGAATGATTTCGGCACCATCGGATCGTCTGATACATAGAGAGCAGATACCACCATAGTGACGATAGGGAGCCAGGCTAAAGGTGATACTGGCTTGAAAATCTGGATAACAGGATTGAATGCGCTGTAAAGGTTGGCACTCAGTCCAATAACGATACCGAATGGGATAGCAATCAGTGAGGCCAGGACAAAACCACTTAATACGGTTACCAGGCTGGTCCCAATCTGATCAATGTAGGTTGGTTTACCTGTGTAGTCCCGGGTTTTCGGAACGTAAGTTGGGTCTTGTTTAACGCGGGCAGCGTTACGCTTTTCCTGTCGCTCGTAAAACGCTTCGGCTTTTTCACGTTCAGTGAAGTGTTCAGATAGCAGACCTTTGGTCTGGGTAACAACGTCACCTGGTCCGGGGAACTGCCCCAGAGAGGTATTGATATTACTGGCGGCGGCTTGCCAGATCATCAGAAAAACCAATAAGCCGGCCAGTGGCAGACCAATAGTTTTAATAATCGTCTGGATATTTCCAGAAACATCTTCACCTTTCGCAATACTCACAAAGGGTGAAATCCAGGCAATATTCGACAGCGCAGTAGTCATAAAAACTCCTTCGGTCCGGACCATTGAGTCCGTTGACCCTTTTTAATGGGTGGGTGAGGAAAGCCTCACCCACTTTGTTGCATCCGATCGGATATTCAGATCAGATTTTCTCGGCGCCTTTCAGGCCGATTTCGAACTTCTTGAGGTACTCATTAGGCTTGCTACCGTCGTATACGATATTGTCGATGAAGCCTTTCTGAGCGGGTTTGAAGCCGGTTTCTGTTGCGAAATCCGGAAAGTCTTTCGCATCAAGCTTGCCTTCTTTGATCAGCTCTTTGGCTGCAGAAGCGTAGATATCTGGGCGATAAACTTTCTTCGCTGTTTCCATGAACCAGTCATCTGATTTTTCTTCAGAAATCTGACCCCAGCGACGCATTTGAGTGAGGTACCAGATGGCATCCGAGTAGTATGGGTAGGTTGCGTTGTAACGGAAGAACACGTTGAAGTCCGGTACTTCGCGCTTATCGCCTTTCTCGTATTCGAAGGTGCCTGTCATTGAGTTAGCAATAACGTCATAGTCAGCGCCTACGTACTGGGATTTAGACAGAATTTTTACTGCTTCAGGGCGGTTCGCGTTGTTATCAGCATCCAGCCAGGCTGCTGCACGAATCATCGCCTTAACAACTTTCTTATGAGTGATTGGGTATTTGTCTGCCCACTCTTTGCTTACACCAAACACTTTTTCTGGGTTGTTTTTCCAGATTTCGTAGTCGGTAATAACGGGTACACCAATGCCTTTAAATACGGCTTGCTGGTTCCATGGTTCACCTACGCAGTAACCGTAAATGGTGCCGGCTTCCATCGTTGCAGGCATTTGCGGTGGTGGAGTTACAGAAAGCAGCGCATCGGCATCAATCTGACCCGAGGTATCACCCTTATGCGGTGCGTAGTAGCCAGGGTGAATACCGCCCGCAGCCAACCAGTAACGCAGTTCATAGTTGTGTGTTGAAACCGGGAATACCATGCCCATGTTGAATGGCTTACCGTCGGCTTTATATTTCTCAACGACTGGTTTAAGTGCATCTGCTTTAATCGGGTGAACTGGCTTGCCATTTTCGTGCGGGATATGTTCTTTCATCTGGCTCCAGATATCGTTTGATACCGTGATGCCATTGCCGTTGAGGTCCATGCTGAACGCAGTGATGATGTGTGCCTGCGTACCGAAGCCAATGGTTGCGCCCAGGGGCTGACCAGCAAGCATGTGGGCACCGTCGAGCTGACCATCGATTACGCGGTCGAGCAGGACTTTCCAGTTAGCCTGTGCTTCGAGGGTGACGTACAGACCTTCTTCTTCGAAGTAGCCTTTTTCATAGGCTACAGCCAGAGGAGCCATGTCGGTCAGCTTGATAAAACCGAACTTCAGTTCTTCTTTTTCTGCCCATTCCTCAGCGGATACCAGAGGCGCTGACATGGTTGCCATGCCTGCGGCCAATACCAGTGCGCTTTTCACAAACGTGCGGCGCAGAGTTTTGATTCCTCGCATTTCCTTCCCCTTTTTAAAGCAACAAAAAAAGGCGCTACGACAGCACTGCTATTAGCAGGAGTCGAAAGCGCCTTTGCTTTGTAAATCTTGATTTGAAAATTGCGAACTTCGCCATTGAAGTTCTGAAATGCTTAATACAAGCACCGTGCCAATTAATTTATTAAATTGAAATAATTCCAGAGAAGCCTTGTTTCATGCAGGTTTCAGAGAGGTAAGGATTATATGGTTGTCAGTTTTAAATATGAGGTTGAGAATTATTATTAGATATCTGCGATTACCTTCGGCTCGTTTTGGTGCGGAGCGCAGATGTTTGGTGATACTCTGGTGCAGCTCGTATCGTAATCACTATAACCATTTGTGAAATAAGGAATTTTTATGCTCAACCGCAAGCGCACCGGCCTGATCATTGTGGATGTTCAGGGTAAGTTAGCCCGATTGATGCACGATTCCGAGGCAATGCACGCCTCTCTGAGAACACTGATTTCCGGCATAAAGGCGATTGACCTGCCGATTATCTGGCTTGAGCAGAACCCGGAAAAGCTGGGCGAGACATCACCTGAGTTAACGGAGCTTCTTTCTGGAGAACCCATCTCTAAGTACACCTTCAGTGCGTGTGGTGAACCGCGTTTCGTCGACGCTATTGAAGCGAGTGATGTACATACCTGGCTGGTCGCGGGTATCGAGTCGCATATCTGTGTGTATCAGACCGTACGGGATCTGATTGAGCTTGGGCGTAAAGTTGAGGTCGTTACTGACTGCGTTTCCTCGCGAACACCCGCAAACCGTCAGCTGGGAATTGATCGTATGCTGGATGCCGGTGCTCGCCCAACCAGCGTCGAAATGTGCCTGTTCGAGCTGGTGGGCAGTTGCAAGGTACCGGAGTTTAAAGCCGTATTGGATCAGATTAAGTAATCTCTACCGTAATATGGGCGAGGCCAGACACCTCGCTCAGCCAGCGCTTCACAGTTTATTACATGTCAGGTGTGAGAAAGCACCAACCATACAAGCCATAAAGCCGGTGTGCACATTGGCTCTGGGCTCTGATTTTGAGACAATAGCTGACCATACTCCTCGGTCTTTGCGGTTATCCATGAATCAGCCTTCCAGCCAGACGAACAAGCACTTGTTCTCCAACTATCCATACTGGGCAGAGTGCTTCGGCACAGCGCCGTTTCTGCCTATGTCCAGGGAAGAGATGGATCAGCTCGGCTGGGATTCCTGTGACGTCATCCTGGTAACCGGTGACGCCTACGTTGATCACCCCAGTTTTGGTATGGCGGTCATGGGGCGGATGCTGGAATCTCAGGGGTTCCGTGTCGGCATCATTGCTCAGCCTGACTGGAACAACCCCGAAGACTTTACCAGGTTAGGTAAGCCGAATTTCTATTTCGGCATCACCGCGGGCAACATGGACTCCATGATTAACCGTTACACGGCCGACCTGAAAGTCCGCTCAGACGATGCCTACACACCGCATGGCGAGCCGGGTAAGCGACCAGATCGGGCGGTGATTGTCTATTCGCAGAAATGCCGGGAAGCCTATAAAGATGTCCCCATCGTGATTGGTGGCATTGAGGCATCACTGCGTCGAATCGCTCAATACGACTACTGGACTGATCAGGTACGTCGTTCGGTACTGATCGACTCTGGTGCGGACATCCTCCTATATGGCAACGCAGAACGCGCGATTGTCGATTTGACGCATGCGTTAGCTCAGGGGCGGGAAGTTAAAGATCTGACCGATCTTCGGGGTACGACAATCGTTCGTGAGGCAACTCCGGAAGGCTGGGCAGAAGTCGACTCCACACGAATCGACTGGCCTGGTCGTATCGACGAGATACCGAATCCGTATGAAATGAAAGATACAGAGACGATGTCCTGTAGTACCAACGGAGACGGGGAAGAGCAGGAAGGCAGCGCAGAAGACAGTGATGTGATGCCGGTTAAGATTGTGCCTATGCCGCTGCATCGTAAGGCCGATCTTGATCCTGAAACAACGGTGATTCGTCTGCCGTCGTTCGAGAAAGTCCGCAACGACAGCGCGCTGTATGCGCATGCATCACGGGTGCTTCATCAGGAGTCGAACCCATACAACGCACGACCACTGGTGCAGAAACATGGCACCCGTGAAATCTGGGTCAACCCGCCACCGATCCCTCTCGAAACCGACGAGATGGACAGCGTGTTCGGCTTCCAATACCAGCGTGTTCCTCACCCTTCGTATGGCGATGCCAAAATTCCGGCTTATGAAATGATCCGTTTTTCGGTCAATATCATGCGTGGTTGCTTTGGTGGCTGTACTTTCTGCTCAATTACCGAGCACGAGGGGCGGATTATTCAGAGCCGCTCGCAGGAATCCGTGATTAACGAAATTGAAGAAATCCGCGATAAAGTTCCGGGCTTTACCGGTACTATTTCGGATCTCGGCGGCCCGACCGCAAATATGTATCACCTGAACTGTAAGAGCCCGGAAATCCTGAAAAACTGCCGCCGTTTGAGCTGTGTTTTCCCTGGAATCTGTAAAAACCTGAAAACCGACCACAGTGCAACGACTCAGCTTTATCGTGCCGCCCGCGCACTGCCGGGAATTAAGCGAGTAGCGATTGCCTCTGGCCTTCGTTATGACCTGGCAGTCAAAGATCCCGAGTACGTTCGTGAATTGGTGACGCATCATGTTGGTGGCTATCTAAAGATCGCGCCAGAGCACACGGAGATGAACGTGCTCAACAAAATGATGAAGCCGGGTATGGGCACCTACGATGCCTTTAAGCGCATGTTCGATAAATTCTCGAAAGAGGCGGGTAAAGAGCAGTACCTGATTCCTTACTTTATTGCGGCGCACCCGGGTACTGAAACCAAAGACATGATGAATCTGGCGCTGTGGCTGAAACGCAACAAGTTCCGGGTCGATCAGGTACAGACTTTCTATCCGTCACCAATGGCACTGGCAACCGCCATGTATCATTCCGAGCGTGATCCGTTACACCGGATGAGCTATAAATCGAAGAAGATGCATATCCCGCGCAAGCTTGAGGAGCGTCGTCTGCAAAAGGCTTTCCTTCGTTATCACGATTCAAGAGGCTGGCCTGCCTTGCGTGAGGAGCTGAAACGCATCGGGCGTACCGATCTTATTGGTAGTGGCCCGAATGCATTGATTCCCGCAGAGGATGAAGTACCTTCCAAGCGTCATCAACGCCCGGGTTTCAAACCAAAGGCGGCTGCCGCGAAACGGAAAGGTGGAGCGCCGGCGAGTTCAGCTAAACCCGGTACTGCAAAGAAGGCTGGCCCACGTAAGCGCCGCTGAACTCTGGTGGCTTGCTGACGTCCAACCTGGATATGGACAATATGACACAGCAGTTTACTTCTTACGACGATATGGTCGCGCAGGTTATTGAGACCTGCGGGCCGGACATTCGTCTGGCTACTATTCTGGGGCTAGGCAAACCCAACCGTTTAATCAACGCGCTGTACGATACGGTGAAAGATCGCAGTGATTTATCACTGACTATTTTCACCGCACTTTCTCTTAACCCTCCTGAGCCTGCCTCCGATCTTGAATCCCGATTTCTGACTCCCTTTGTCGAAAGGTTGTATGGCAAGGATTTCCCGCGGCTGAAGTACGCTGACGATATGAAGGCCGGTAAGTTGCCTGGGAACATTCACGTTGAGGAGTTTTACACTCAGCCCGGCAGCTATGTGAAATCCGCGCAAGGGCAACAGAATTACAACAGCCTTAATTACACAGAAGTGGCGGATGCTTTATCGACCAAAGGGATAAACGTTGTTTTTCAGCGAGTATCAGCTAACGACAGTGGAGAATATTCGCTCTCGTCGAATACAGATTTGACACAGGACGTGCTTGATAGAATACAGCAGGCAGGGCAACCCCGACCTTTCTGTGTCGGTGAAGTTGATCACAACCTTCCGTGGGTCGGTGGCAAGGCCGTCATGCCTTCTCAGTTTTTCGACGCTATCGTCAATGTTACAAGTACCAATGACCAGTTGTTTGCTTTGCCTCGTCAGCCGGTCAGTGACAGTGATTTTGCCATAGGCTTTTATGCGTCATTACTGGTAAAAGACGGAGGTACCCTACAGGTGGGGATTGGGGCATTAGCCGATGCCCTTTGCTACGCACTGGTCCTCCGACATACGGACAATGCACTTTATCGTAAGATTATTAACGCGCTGAACCCGGATGTTCTGGCGTCTGATCTGGTGCGGGAGTACGGGGGATACGAGCCTTTCGAAACCGGAGTATACGGTTGTAGCGAAATGGTGAACGAAGGGTTCAGGGTGCTCGTCGAGCAAGGCATTATGAAGCGGCGCGTGGTTGATAATCTGACTCTTATGCGCAAACAGAATACGGGCGAACTCTCAGCTGAAGAGCAGGACATCATTGAGTCTGAAGGTAAGTACCTTCGCGGTGGATTTTATCTCGGCTCGCCGGAGTTTTATCAATGGATTGAAGAACAGGGCGCGCAACCGAATACGTTAGAGATGGACCGTATCGGTCGTATTAATTCTGTTACCGGGCCGGACTATGAGCTTGAGGTTGAACAGAGGCGCCATGCGCGATTTATGAATATATGTATGATGGCAACGCCGCTCGGCGGAGCTGCTTCTGAAACATTGCCCGATGGCCGCGTCGTCTCGGGTGTTGGTGGACAATATAATTTCGTATCCATGGCAGCGGATTTACCCGAAGCACGTTCAGTGCTGATGTTCCATGCTGCTCGCGGCGATAAGCAGGAAAGTAATGTCCGCTGGAACTTATCCAACCTGACGATACCTCGCCATCTTCGCGATATTTATGTGACCGAATACGGCATTGCCGATCTGCGTTTTGCGTCCGACGAAGAATGTATTCAGCGAATGCTCAGCGTATCGGCGTCGGGCTCAGTCACGAGTCTGAAAGAGCAGGCTGTTGCCGCCGGTAAATTGAAGGCTTCTTTTTATATCAGTACGATTAAACAGAAAAATTCACCGGAAATTCTGGGAAAAAGACTCGCAGAGTTTCGTCGCAATGGTAGCCTGATCGACTACCCACTTGGCAGTGACTTTACCCCGGTCGAGCAGAAACTGGTCACAGCCTTGCAGATATTGAGGCGAAGCACGTCGACCACAGCCGGTAAGTTACAGCTGATATATCGAGCCCTGACAACCCAGCTCCCGGATTACGAAGAAGAAGTATCGCGAATGTCGCTCAGTGAGGCTACGTCGCTCAAGGAAAAATTAACCGCCAGGTTGTTACGTTATGCATTATTCTCAAGCGAGTAGCAACAATATAAATGTCATCTGTGCAATGCATCATTGCATGAAGATAGGGCAGCCTCAGGAGACGGCGAGTGGCGGATAATCTCGATATAACCTCAGTACTGACGACACTGCGTGAGGATACCGACGATGAGCGTATTTCGCTGGGGGATATTGTCAGTTCGCTGGAAGGGCGGGGCTTTGGTCCGCTACTGATGGCTCCGGCACTGATAGCATTTTTACCCAGTGGTGCCATACCCGGTATACCGAGTTTGTGTGGGATTCTTATTGCCCTTATTGCAGTACAGAAAGTATTTGGAAAAAGTCATCCCTGGATTCCATCCCGTTTACGCAAAGCAGACTTCGACCGGGAACGCTTCAGTGAGGGCGTTGATCAGATCACTCCAGTGACCAAGCGAATTGACCGCTTGTTCAAGCCACGGCTGACGTTTTTATTCGGCCCTGTCATCAGTCGCTTAATCGCAGCGCTGTGCGTTATGTTTGGCTTGTTAATGATACCGCTTGAACTCATCCCTATGGCTGCAGCAATCCCTGCACTTGCGATTATTTTCGCTGCCATCGGCTTGAGTACCCGCGATGGGATTATGTTGGTTCTTGCACTGGTTCTTTTCTCTGTAGCCGGTTATTGGGCCGGTACTGAATTTGGCTTTCTTTGAGTCTGGCTCTAAGCTCGGAACAGCGCGAGAGGTCTGAGTAGAGTCGGGCGATAACTTAATACCTGGCCAACGATAAAAGCAGCAGTTGCGCTTAGCATGGCCCAGACAAGCACTGCCATTGAGGCGTGGTCAGCCTGAAGGCACGCCAGACCAGACAGCATGACGCACAACCAGCCCAGGCTTCTGAGAATACGCGAGGCGGGCTTTCCGTCCGTCACCTGCTTCCAGTGTGACTTGAGAGACAGCGCGAACCAGCTCATTGCCAGCAGCATCAGTACAAAGGCGATTGTTAACCATGCTGCCTCATTCATAAGCGGTTTCTCCTGTAGCTATCTCTTCTTGTCCGGCTTCCTGTTTGCTTTGTGTTTCATTCATTGCGGACATCTTTTTTACTGTCAGTAGAGCGATGAGGCTTCCCGCTAGCAGGCTGAGGTCGACACCCGCGACTGCCCAGTAGGGATCTGTAAAGATTGTTTTAATTAAATGGTCTCCGGTACTGATCCAGTTCGCGATGACCGCGACAACCCCCAGGAGGGCAATTAGCATCGTCTGCTCTTTCCAGGCGGGATTACTTTTCGCCAGAGCAACAGGAGCACTACGCCATGCTGCGTGCAGGAACGACAGCGCCCACACAGACCAGAAGACAATTTTCTCTATCTCACCTTTGCCTTCCGTTGCTGCAGGAATAAAGCGGTTGGCGATCAGCATTGCGATGGCGGCGATGACCATGCCGGTCACTGTGGTCACTGCAAATGCGTCGACAACTCTGCTTCCCTGAGAACCTGCTTTGGCATGCTGCTGCTTGCGCTTTTCGACAAAGAACATAAACCCAGTAGCAATACATGCACAGCCGAGCAGGCCTCCAATAACGTAGAGCCAGCGTAGGAACCAGTGCTCAAAATGCTGGAGGTGCAGGCCGGCGAGAAAATCGCCAATTGATTCGGCAAGACTGTGAGGGGGATCTTCGCGAAGAACCTCACCCGTAACCCCATTAAAGTGGATACCTTCACCAACGAGTGCAACACGATCGCTACCCGCGCGATAAATGCTGACGTAAGCATTCTGGTCGCCGACATGGTGCATCTGTAGGAAGCCGACTTCGCCAGCCATATCCCTTGCTGCCCAGCGACGTTTCGCTTCAGCCACCATCGCATCGACAGAGGCCATAGGTGCAGCAATGCCTGCGCGTTCATGAGGTAACCCCAGTTCTTGCGCTTGGATCTCCTGCTGAGCGCTGTGCAAGGGCTCGAGCATGGTATTGGTGACGGGCATATAGTAAAAGGCGACGAAGATAATCAGGCCGGTAAACGCAAAAAAGAAGTGAAATGGCAGTGCCACCACGCCGGTCATATTGTGCATGTCGAGAATACTGCGCTGCTTACTTTTATTGCGGCGGAAGGTAAACAATTCGCGGAAAATTTTACGGTGTATCCATACACCAGAAATAAGAGCAACCAGCATAAAGAAACCGGCAATGCCCACAATGAAAAAGCCGAGAAAGTTCCAGTTAATATTCAGGCTGTAATGGAGTGGGTAAAACCACTCACTGCCTATTTTGAGATGATGATCAGGAACACTGACACCAGTACGAGGATCGATCGTGGTATTGCCGTGGATATGGTTGTGACCTTCAGTGTCGGCAGGAAAGGGAACCCGGAATCCCGCACCCATACGTAAGACAGGATCGCGATGGGTGGTGTAAGCCCAATACTCATCCGCCGGTAGCTCCAGTCGGGGCGTCATCTCGCCAGCGCTGGCATCATGGTATTTCGGCATCATACGATTGTATTCAGCTTCATCCGGTTCGATGCGCTCGAACACACCCATCAGCAAGTGGTCGAATGAAGGCATAGGTTGCGGATCAAAGCGAGTCTCAGGTATCGCCCAGCGATCAATCTCACGATCGAATACAGACAGTGCGCCGAAGAAAAAACAGACCATCAGGACGAAGCCCAGAATCAGACCGAGCCAGGTGTGCAGCCAGGCCATACCCTGGCGTATGTTATTGAATTGCATGGTCAACCTCCCTGAGTCAGTAGAACAGTTTGTAGCCAGACTGATATGCCTGTCATAGCAATGCCCCCGCCGTAGGCAACGACATGCGTCAGCAAGGTTTTCCGGCTCAGGAACAACCAGAAGAAAACAAAAAGGAAAACAGGAATGGCCAGCAGAAATGCAGTGTGCTCTGCGGTATGAAAGCCCCAGCCAAGGGCGACCGTTGCGGTGACCGTCAGGGCAACGAAGCCCCAGGTGAACAGGTAGCCACCAATGAAGGCAGTAAGAACCGGGCCAAGCGACCTGCGGGTGAAACTTAAAAGAGTCGACATAAATCCTAAACGATTGTGGGTATGGCATTTCGCTTGTGATAGTACAAGAGATAATGGTTCGCATTCAATTGTTATCGTGAAACTCATCGGCCAGTAGTAAGGTCATTGTCAGGTGTTGTGTTTTTGCAACGGGGAGTGTGGTATTTGTGGCCTGAAAGAACATATCGGGCCGGGGTGCTGCTATTCTGAGGAGTAAGTCGACAGGAGACGTATTTATGCGAGTTGGCGTACCAAAAGAAATAAAGAATCACGAGTATCGGGCAGGGTTGACGCCCGACAGCGTCAGAGAGCTGGTACATCGGGGACATGATGTCTTTGTTGAAACGGGCACCGGAGAGGCGATAGGTTTCACCGACGATCTCTACCTGAACAGTGGCGCTGAAGTAGTCAGCAGTGCTGCCGAATTATTCGATGTTGCTGAACTCATCATTAAGGTGAAAGAGCCGCAGGCGTCTGAAGTAGAATTACTTACGTCCAAGCACACTTTATTCACATATCTCCATCTGGCACCTGACCATGACTTAACTGACTCGCTTATTGCGTCTGGCGCTACCTGTATCGCATACGAGACAGTCACAGACGAGCAAGGGCGATTACCTCTGTTAGCACCTATGTCCGAGATAGCCGGGCGTATGGCTGTTCAGGCAGGGGCTCATAGCCTTGAGATGGCCGCTGGTGGGCGGGGAGTGCTGCTGTCAGGTGCTGCTGGGGTGCCAGCGGCTGAAGTGATTATTCTGGGCGGCGGCGTGGTCGGGAGCAATGCGCTTGCCGTCGCTGTGGGTATGGGGGCTCGTGTCACAGTGCTGGATACATCGATGAATCGGTTGCGTGAACTCGACTCTCACTATGGCAACAGAATAAATACCGTGTACTCAACGAGAACAGCGCTGGACGAACACCTGGCTCGTGCTGATCTGGTCGTCGGTGCGGTTCTTCTTCCCGGGGCTTCAGCGCCCAAGCTGATTAAGCATAGCCACCTGCATTCCATGAAGCTTGGCTCTGTTATTGTGGATGTGGCTATCGATCAGGGTGGATGCGCTGAAACCTCGCGTCCTACAACTCACGAATCACCTGTATTCATTGAAGAGAGCGTTGTTCACTACTGTGTAGCCAATATGCCCGGCGCCGTTGCCCGCACGTCCACCCTTGCGCTGAATAACGCAACGCTGCCGTTTATTTTTGCGTTGGCCAATCATGGTGTGAAAGAGGCGCTGGTTGCAGATACTAACCTTTTAAATGGCTTGAATGTTTATCGAGGAGAGCTTGTCAGCCCTGAGGTTGCGGCGAGTCAGAATCGATCTTTCACAGATCGCCTGAGACTACTGTCGAGAAGTTGAGAGTAATTGATCTAATGATTTTTGAAAAATTACAGATGTCGGAACTTTGCAGCCTCGCCTTGGTCATTTAATGTAAGCTCAATAAATAAAAGCTTATGGAGATGATTATGAAACGTATTACATTCGCAATGCTCACTCTGATGTTTGGTCTGGTACTGGCAGGGTGTGAACAGGCCAAAGAAACGGCGGATACAGCCAAAGCCGAAGCCGAAGAAATGGCCGAAGCGGCAGGTGACAAAGCGGAAGACGCGATGCGCGCGGCGGAGGATGCTGCAGAAGAAGCCGCTGCTGCAGTCGAAAATACCTTTACCGATAAATCAGCTGCCGAAAAAGCAGCGGATAAAGTCTCTTCTGCCGCAGAGGATGCTGGTGAAGCAACGGAAGATGCTGCTGAAGATGTAGCAGATGAGATCGACGACGCAGCGACCGCAGCTGCTGAATAATCTCAGCCTTCAGAGCGAAAAGAAGCCACTCATCTGAGTGGCTTTTTTTGTTGTATCTGCCACAAACACAGCCCACCAGAGCCCCACCAACCTGTTACACTATCGCCTTGTTCTCAGTCACCCAGACAGACAAGGACGCCATGTTCCGCTTATATCACTCCAACGACCTGGAAATTCTCAAAGAACTGCTTCTGAATGAGATTCGTCAGAACCCGCCCGGTGTGTTCGAAGCTGAGCAGATTCTGGTGCAATCACAGGGTATGGCGCATTGGTTAAAACTACAGCTCGCCGATGGTCTTGGTGTGGCTGCTCAAGTCGATTTTCCTCTGCCATCGGCCTACGTCTGGAAGGTATTCAATACGCTCAAACCTGAGCTGCCCGAGCGTTCGCACTTTGAGAAACAGGCCATGGCATGGAAGTTAATGCGCCTTCTACCGGGGCTGAAAGATGAACCTGAGTGTGAAGGTATTGCCCGTTACCTCAAGAGCGACCCTGATGGCCTGCGCTGCTATGAACTTGCTCATAAAATAGCCGACGTTTTTGACCAGTATCTGGTGTATCGCCCCGACTGGCTGCTTAACTGGGAAAAGGGCATAGACGGGATCGACGACAGTGATGTAACGGTTCACCCCTGGCAGCCGCGGGTCTGGCGAGCGCTGGTGGCTGACAGTCAGGCGTTGGGGAATAGCCTCGAGCACCGCGCCCGGCTGACGACCTCATTAGCGTCCATCGTTGCTGAAAATGGGCATCGCTTAAACGCTATGCCACAACGCTTATTTGTATTTGGTATCGCAGCTTTACCCGGTGGTTACTGGGATGTTCTTAATGCGATTTCTGGTCATATCGATGTGCATTTCTTCCTGTTGAATCCTTGTCGTAATTTCTGGGGAGATATTGTCAGTGACCGACAGAAAGCCTGGATTCTGAAGACCAACCCAGATGCGGAGAATTACCTAGAGCGTGGTAACCCGTTACTGGCCAGCTGGGGGCGTCTTGGTAAAGATTTTCTGACGCTTGTGCACGAAACCTCAGATGAAGGTCAGTTACAGGACGTTGAAGCGTTTACAGAGATTGAGCGAACAAGCCTACTGAAGCATATTCAGGCAGATCTGTTAGACCTCCGGGATGGTCAATCAGCGGCCTATCAACCAGCAGCTTTAAAAAGTAGCCGCTTCAAATCATCAATATCTAAGAATGATGAGAGTCTGAGGGTAGTCTCGGGACACAGCCCGTTGCGGGAAGTTCAACGCCTGCATGACCAGCTCCTGTTCTGGTTCAACGACAACCCATCGCTTAAACCTCGCGACGTTGTGGTGATGGTGCCCGATATCGACCAGTACGCCCCCTATATCGATGCTGTATTCGCCAGCGCGCCCGAAGGTCATCGTGTTCCGTGGGCGATTGCAGATCAGTCGCAGGTTCAGGAGAACCCGCTACTCGATAGCGTCGTGTCTCTGATGAGTTTATTTGATAGCCGGTTGCAACTGACCGATGTGCTTGATTGGTTGGACGTGCCCGCCATACGTCGTCGGTTCAGCATTGAAGAGGGCGATCTCGAGGGCGTGCGTGAATGGCTTGATAACGCAGGTGTTCGCTGGGGGTTAGACAGTGATCACCGCAGTGACCTTGGTTTTCCTGCCTTTGGTCAGAACAGCTGGCGCAAAGGTTTGCGTCAGTTATTGTTAGGGTTAATGCTGCCCACCGCTGCTACAGCGCATCAGGGCGAAGATTGGCCAGTGTTTGGCGTAGAAGGTGGAGCAGCTGAGCTTCTTGGCCAGCTGATCCAGTTAATCGAAACTCTTGATCATTGGCGCGGCTATCAGTCTGAAACGCATACGGTAGAAGAATGGATGACCGCCATTCCTGAATTACTGGATGATTTTTATGAACCCGACCTTGATGAAGGTGTTCAGCTTCAGCGGGTCCGCGATGCTATTCAGCGCTGGGCAGAAGAACTCAGTGATGCAGCGTACGACCAAGCCTTATCACCTCAGGTGGTGCGCAGCTGGTTTCAGGAACATCTCGGTCAACAAGGTGGCTGGCAGCGTTTTCTGGCGGGTCCGGTAAACTTCTGTACCTTAATGCCGATGCGATCGATTCCGTTCAAAGCAGTCTGCCTGTTGGGAATGAATGATCAGGATTATCCGCGTCAGGTGACTCCGGTCGGTTTTGATTTAATGGTGCAGGGGCGAGCGCGTCGGGGGGATCGTTCCCGACGTGAAGACGACCGTTACCTCGTTCTTGAGGCACTGTGTTCTGCGCAGGAGAATTTCTACATCAGTTACCGCGGACGCGATGCCCGGGAAAACCACGAGTTGCAACCCTCGGTTCTGATCAGCGAACTTCTTGATTACATCGGTGATGCATATTGCCTTGAAGGTGATGAAAAACTACCTGCACGAGAGAGCCGGGAGCGATTGCGCAACTGGTTAACCGAAGAACTTCCATTGCAGCCGTTTAATCGGCGCACCTATGAGCCTGAGCACATAAATGCCGTAGCTGGCTATCACAAATTATGGGCAGACGTGGCCAACGCAGACCACAGTGATTCTGAAGTCAGGCCATTCTATTCAGCCCCCGTGGCGATACCAGAAGGCTTCAGTCGTAAACAAGTACTGTGGAGTGATGTAAAAGAATCTCTGTTGAAACCCGCGAGCTTTTTCGTAAAGCGCCGACTCCGATTGCAGCCCGATCTCCATATGACGCAATCGCGCAATGAAGAGATATTCCAACCGGGCGCACTGGAAAACAGTCTTCTGAAACAACGCTGGATACAGGATCAATTAGCCACTTCCGAACCCTCAGATATTCCTGACTTCACATACAGAGAACAGGCACTGGGCAGCCTACCGGTCAATGCGCTGGGAGACATCTACGTAAGCCGGATTGAAAATGAATTAGCGCCGTTACTTGATGGCGTTAAACATTTTATCTCCGGCGAACCAGACAGCGGCGCTCTGACCTTGCTGGTGAATGACCCTGGTATAACCGATGAGAATACGTCGACGGTTGAAATCAGTGGAGAGTATGCACAGTGCTGGAATCAACAGTTGGTGTATTGGCGAGCGGGTGATCTTCGAGGCGAGCACCTTTTAAATTTATGGCTCGACTTCATCTTCGCTGTTGCCGCGCAACCGGACCTGGTGCAGATGGCGGTGATCGTCGGCGGTAAGAAGAAGACGGAAGAATATATCTTTAATGCGCCTTCTCAGGAAGCGGCCATCCGCTATATTCAGCAATGCCTGATACATTATTTTGCCAGCTGGACATCGCCGCAGACAGCGCTACCCGGAATACAGTGGGCCATGCTGAAAGCGGATGAAGCGAAACGAATGGATACATTGAAAAAACAGGCCGAAAGCGAATATTCGGAGTTCAATCGAACAGCTATGCTGCGCTGTCACCCCGACCTCGCTGGCAGGCTTTTATCTGGTGAACTTGATAGCTGGTTAAAAACACACAGTTGGATCTGGGCGCTTCCCGAACAATGTTTGCAGCAGGAGGCCGTAGCGTGAATAAACTCGACCTTCATACGTTTCCTCTTTTGGGGCGGTCGCTGATTGAAGCGAGCGCGGGCACAGGTAAAACCTACACGATTAATCAGTTATATCGTCGTGCCGTACTGGGGCATGGAATTAACCAGAAGCTTGATTGCACTCAGATTCTGGTGGTGACCTTTACTAATGCCGCTGCGGAAGAATTACGCGGCCGGATTCGTGCTGGCTTACGTGATGCCTTTGAGAATTTATTGGCTGCAGAGCAGGGGGTAATGCCTGACCCTGACATTCAGCGCTGGGTTAACGAACTACAAACAGATAAGGTCTCTTCTGAAGCACTTATAAAAGAGCTTCAGACCTGGTTGCAGCTAAACCTCGCCCAGATGGACGAGTCCTCTATCTGTACCATCCATAAATTCTGCGCACAGATGTTGAAACGCTACGCATTCGACAGTGGTGTAGCGTTTAACCAGGCGTTAGAAGTAGAAGGTGAAGAATATCTTCGCCGCGCCTGTGAAGATATATGGCGCCAGCTGTGCTATCCACAGAATCGGGACGTGCTCGAGTTTCTGACATCAGGTTTCTCTGATCCTGATTCCCTGTTCAGGTATTTCCGCAGCTGGATGAATAAACCTGGCGTGCGCACTAAGCCGGATATCAAAGAGGACTTTGACGTGCTTTGGGGGCGTTTAAAGCAAACGTTCGAAGATGCTAAAAATCTTTGGTTTTTCCTTGGGCATGACAACATCGTTAAAGAGATCATGTCGGCTGATATCGATAAACGCAGTTACAGTAGTAAGAATTTTCCTAATTGGTTGCAGCAGGCCGGAGACTACTTCGCAGCAGGGCAGGCTTTGCCTATTCCGGCCAATCTGAACCGTTTCGGTTCAGTCATGCTCAGTGAAAAAACGAAAACGGGTGAGCCGCCACGTCATAAGCTATTTGAAAAAATTGATGAGCTGATCGAACTTGAAAGAACACTCAGGCAGTCTCAGGAGCTGACCTGGTTTCGTTCTATTTACGACCGTTACATTGACCTTCTAGAGCAAGCGGCGGTTGTCACCAGTAATGATCTTCAGCGCCTTCTTGATAGTGCTCTGCAGTCTGAGCAGGGCGAAGAGCTGGCAGCGCAGATCCGAAGATTGCACCCGATTGCAATGATCGATGAATTTCAGGACACCGATCCGGTTCAGTATCGAATCTTCAGTCGTATATATCAGTCTTCTGAGGTCAATGAGTCGGCTGCCGTAAATAACACGGATGATCAGCATGGCCTGATTATGATCGGTGATCCTAAGCAGGCGATTTATGGGTTTCGTGGTGGTGACATCTTTACCTATATGGCCGCCAGTAAACGAGTCGATGAGAATCGGCGCTTTACACTGGATACGAACTATCGCAGTGATAGTCGCCTGATTCATGCGGTGAATGCACTCTGGCAGAATCATGAAAAGCCTTTCGTATTTGATGACGCGATTCAGTTTTACCCGGTACAGGCCGGCGGTCATCACGATAAAAAGGCGCCCCATTGGCAGCAGAGTATTCCGACGGAAGCGTTACAGCTGTGGGTGGGTGATGATCCGGAAGAATCGAAACCAGAAGCCCAGCAACGAATAGCCACTGAGTGTGCTTCTCAGATTGGCGCTTTAATGTCGGGTGCCGCCAGTTTCCCGGTTAATGGTAAAAAGAATGCGAAAGGAAAGCCGGTTGAAGCCGGCGATATTGCCGTATTGGTTTTCTCCCGGGCACAGGCAAAGATAATTCGGGATGCGTTGACTCGGGAAGGTATTGGCAGTGTTTATCTGACGCGCGACAGCGTACTTGATTCTGTAGAAGCCTGGGACCTGTTAGCTATGCTTGAAGCCATCGCTCATCCCGGTAGTGAAACCAGTGTGCGCCGGGCAATAGCTACCTCAATCTGGGGCGCTACCGCTGACGATCTTGTTCGGATGCAGGATGATGAAAACTCCTGGGAATCCCAGCTTGCCAGTATGCATGAGTATCATCAGATCTGGCAGCGCCGGGGTGTTATGGCCATGCTGATGCAATGGCTCGAAGACGACGAGCGTGCCGTACGTCTGCGAAAAATGGAGAACGGTGAGCGTACTCTGACCAATATCCTCCACCTTGGAGAAATGCTTCAGGCACAAAGTCGTAAGCTGCGTGGCCATCAGGCTTTGATTCGCTGGTTCAGTGAGCGTATTGATCCGGATTCTGATCGTGGTGAGGAAGCTCAGCTCCGACTGGAAACCGACTCACGCCTGGTCAATATTGTCACCATTCATAAATCGAAGGGCCTTGAATACCCCTTTGTATTTCTACCGTACCTCTGGGCCGACAGTGCCAGGCCCAGACGCCAGAATACAGAAACGATTTATTTTAATGGCCGTGAGCTGGTGCGCGATCTTGCACCGGATGATAAAGCAAAAGAATTGCAGGCTCGCGATACGCTAGCTGAGCAGATGCGACTCTTATACGTTGCGTTAACACGGGCGAAATTCGGCTGTTTTATGTGGCTGGCGAATGTGCAGGCAGGCCCCAAAAATAAACGTGCGCCGATCTGGCTTGATTCTGCATTGGGTGAATTATTAAGTAATGGTGGACGTATTGCCGATATCGCTGACGTCGATATTAACGGTATGTTTATCGGTGAGCTGCCAGAGTGGCGGGTAGCCGGTCAGGCAGAGCTTGATGTTCCACCTCCGCCGGTCGTTCCCGCAATCAATAAGGCGCGCTGGCGCGACCATTGGCGGGTCGGAAGCTACAGCCAGCTGGCTGCCCACTCTGCGAATTCTGCCGCCCACAGTGTTGAAGCGGCAGCGGCAGATTTAGGGCATTACTTTGACTGGGAGGCAGGTGTCACAGATGTCTCTTCAGTATCCGATGGCGAATTGCCGCTGGCTTTGCGTTTCCCGAAAGGTGCCAATCCGGGGACCTGTTTGCACGCAATTTTTGAACACTGGGATTTCCACGATAAAGAGGCTCTGCTTGATGTGTGCAAAGAGCAGCTGAATCTCTATGGCCTGCAGGAGCAGCCCGTCGACGAGGTGTCAGACTGGATTGAAAGTATCGTGAGTCAACCATTGGCACTTTACGATACGACTCTCACACTGAAAGACATTGAGCCATCGTCACGGTTGGATGAAATGGAATTTTATCTACCCGTGGGCCAGCTATCGGCGTCGGATATTGATGCTTTGTTAGGAGGTGATCAACGCTTCAGCTTTGAACCTTTAACCGGCTATCTGAAAGGTTTTATCGATCTTATTTTTGAGTGGCAGGGCCGTTATTACGTCGCCGACTATAAATCGAACCATCTGGGTGATCATTGGCGTAATTATGTGCCCTCGGCATTGCGCGATTCGATGCGTGACCACAGATACGATCTGCAGTCCTGGATTTATATGCTGGCACTTGATCAATTGCTTAGCCGTCGATTGCCTGATTATCAGCCGCAAAAGCACTTAGGTGGCAGTGTGTATTTCTACCTCCGTGGTATGGGAAGTCATTTCTGTAAAAGCGATCACAATACAGACCCTGATGCCGGCGTCTGCTTCACGCCCGTGAGTGTTGAATCTCTGCGCCAGTGGCGAAAAGCGATATTGCCAGAGCAAGCGCAGGAGGTTGCCCCATGAGCACCGATTACTTAAAGCTCTGGTCAGAAAGCGATCTTATCCGTGCGATTGATTATCAGCTGGCTCGTCAGGCAGTGGAGTGGGAGTCCAGTTACGGTACAACCTCTCCACAAGACCAGCAGGCCTTAATATTGACGGCCTGTGCCGTAAGTTATGTCCTCGGCCGCGGACAGGTCTGCCTCGAATTATCAGCCTGGCCAAAAGCATTGGCTGTATCGCCTGAGCATCTACCGACGACTGACCAACTGACGCGCTGTCAGACTGTTTCTATCGCAACGTCAGAAGCAGATACATCAGCACTGTTTGTCGTTCAGGGTGAGCGGGTCTACCTGAACCGGTATTTCCGATATGAGCAGTCGGTGCTGGAGCAGATACGTCAGCGCGTCAGCCCGGAAGGCATGCCGGCCAGTAAGGCGCTGGCGACGACGTTGCGAAAACTGTTTCCAGCCCCGGAAGCGGATATCGACTGGCAGGCTATTGCAGCCGCAACGGCCTGTGTTCAGCCGCTGTGTGTGATTACTGGAGGCCCCGGCACAGGAAAAACGACCACGGTGACTCGTTTGCTGAGTGCCTTGTTGAGTGAAAACCCGGATCTACGGGTTGCCCTGGCCGCGCCGACCGGTAAAGCTGCGGCACGCATGACAGAATCCATCCGCCAGGCCCGTGAGCGCGGTGGACTGCCGCATGCCGATGGTATTCCCTCGGTTAGTTTTACTCTGCATCGTCTGCTTGGCTGGAGCCCGCGAGGCTTTCGCTACCACCATGAACGTTACCTTCCGTATGACTGCATCGTGGTCGATGAAGCGTCCATGATTGATTTGCCAATGATGGCTCATCTGCTGAGTGCACTGGCTCCAAAGACACGTCTTATTCTTCTGGGGGACCGTGACCAGCTCGCATCGGTTGAGGCTGGGAGTGTGCTTGCCGATTTGTGCGACGCCGGTACAGAACACGGTATTACCGACGCTTTTGCCGCGCGACTGGGGGCGTTAACGGGGTACGACATGAGCGCCGTTATCGAAGCAGAATGTTCAATTATGCAGAATGCGATGGTCCAGTTGCGTAAATCCCATCGATTTGGTGAACACAGCGGTATTGGCGCTCTGGCGCGTGCGGTGAATCAGGGGGCCGTTCAACAAGCTGATCAGGTGTTAGAGGACCCGGCTTTTGCTGATGCAGTGCGCTTAGCGGCAGATTCTGAAGAGTGGCAGGCGCACGTTGTTGAGGGTTATCGTCAGTATTGTCGCCTGATAGAAGACGGCGCCTCGCCAGAGTGGATTCTAGATGCGTTCGACCAGTTTCAGGTATTGGTGGCATTGCGCAGTGGACCAGTCGGGGTTGAAGAAACTAATCGACGAATTGAACGTCTGCTTAACAGAGCTGGTTTATTGTCAGACACCAGCCAGCTTTGGTATCCGGGGCGCGCAATCATGATTACCCGCAACGATTATGATGTTGGCCTGTACAATGGGGATATCGGCATTATGCTCAGGCACGAAGGGCAGGAGCGTGTTGTATTCCGCGATGCGGAGGGCGGCTTACGTTTCCTCTCGCCGGGTCGTCTGCCTAATCACGAGACGGCATTCGCCATGACGGTACACAAAAGCCAGGGGTCTGAGTTTTCTGCTGTGATGCTTCTCTTACCCGAAAAATGGCAGCAGGTGATTACGCGGGAGTTGGTCTATACGGCCATTACCCGAGCGAGAAAACAATTCTGGTGTCAGGTAGGGAACGCCTGCTGGCAACAGGCTTTGAATTCCAGAACAGAAAGAGCAAGCGGCCTTAGAGACGCGCTCTGGAGCAATAACGACGCACTATGAATGACAGTCGAAAAACAGAAGATAATGCGCAACAGAACGCATTAACAGGATCGCAGAAAAAAGCGCAGAAAAAGGCGCAGAAAAAGTATCCCAAGCATGTTCGTCATCGGGCTAAAACTCCCTTGTGGCTGAAGCTGCCGCTGATACTCGTTGCGGTTCTGGTCAGTATTTACCTGCTGGTGTTTGTTGCCGCTCCTTTCTTTGCGCTGCGCTACGTCGAGCAATGGTATGCCGAGCAGGGAGAAGGGCAGTCGCTTCTTATTGGTGGTTGGACGCTGTCACCCTTCACCGGCGAAGTCGAGCTGCGGGACGTCAGTGCGGTCTATCCCGTTAAGGATTCAGAGGCAGAGGTCGGCGCTGATTTTATCGGTATTAACGTCAACCTCTCTGCGTTGCTCGATCAGACAATCCATATTCAATCCGTGGGTGTGAGCGGATTAAAGTTTCGCGGAAAGCAATCCGAGGAAGGGCTTTCCCTGGCGGGTATCACTCTGCCGGGCTCTGACCAGGCTGAGGAAGCAACGCCTGACAACGGTGAATCAGCTAATGAACCAGGTGATCAGGATAGTGACCAAAATAGAGACCAGGAGAGTGATCAGACAGGCAGCTCCGGGCCTCTTCCTGAAGGCTGGTCACTCCGGGTCGACGATATATCGCTCACAGATGACTTGATTCAGTGGCAGCAAGCCGGGCTGGCAGTCACCGTTGAATTAAGTGAGTTATCGACGGGCTTGTTCAATTCGGCAACCGACGATGCAACGCCTCTCACTTTAGATGTCACTCTGCGCGAGCTGAGCGTCGCCATTGGCGAGGATTCTCTGGTATTGCGTTCTCCAGTCACTCTGCGTTTGCAGGCAGAGGCTCAGAAGGTGTTAACCCAACCAAATATTTCGGGTGATATATCGCTGACTGCACTGGCACTCGATGCACCGGGTATTGAAGGCGTGGAATTCAATGCGCTGGATATCAAAGGTGCATCTTTCAATCTGGGCGAAAGTGGTATGACCGCAGGTCTCAGATCTTTACTACTGAAAAATGTGCAGGCTCAGTTACCGGATGATGAGAAAGCGCAACTGGACCAGTTAATGCTGAGCCAGGTGAGCTGGCGCGCCAGTGAAGATGACGTCTTGATTAAAGAACTTTCACTCGAAGGCTTCAGTGGCAACCTGGCCGGGTTCCCGGAGTTATCGCTTGCGGCCTTTACTACTTCAGAAGTCAGAGTCGAAGGACTCTCTACTCAGCCTGTTGCTGATATTGGCCGTGCCGCACTCGACACCTTAAGGGCGCGTCACCCTGAAGCTGGTGTTCTGCAACTGGGTAACCTGACGGTTATCGGCGTTCTGGCAAATGCAGATGAGCAGAAAGTATCCTCTCTGGAACTGAATGCACTGAGCGTGACACCGCCGGGTGAAGAAGTGCCGCTGGCGTCATTGGCGCATTATCAGATCACCGATATTACGGCGACCCCGTCGGGTTTTGCATCAGGCGTACATCAGTTTTACGGGCTGGTGTCTAACGTGACCCGTCTTGCAGACGGCAGCATTAAAGGTGTTCCTCAAGCTGAGGCAGAGGCAACTCCTGAGTCTGGCTCTGGTACAGATTCGTCCGCCACTGAAGATACGACGGATGAGACAGCTGCCGAAGCGGTGCCTTTCAGAGTTCAGATTGCCGGTATTCAGTTGCTGACAGAGGGCGATGATATACCCGCTACAACCTTCAACTGGACCGATGAAGCGGTAACACCGACGGTAAATACCAGCGGTAAAGTACTGGAGCTTTCGACGGGAGCAATTGATACCGAGCAGCTCGAAAGTGGCGTTGACCTGACATTGTTGCTTGCTCTGGATACCTACAACCGTATCCGTGCCAGCGGAAAAATGGGCGTGAAAGGGGATTATCCAGAGGGCAAGCTTGAGGTCGATATCGACCAGCTCAACCTGGTCGATTTCAACCCTTACCTCGTCGACGCCATGGGTTATCGACTTAAAAAAGGCATGTTAGGCGTTGACTCAATCATCAGTATTACCGACGGTCAGCTCGGAGGTAATGTGCTGATTAAGCTGCAGAACAGCAAGTTTGAGCCCGCAGATGAAGAAACTATCGACCGCCTGAGCAAACAGATATCCATGCCGGTTGAAACGGCACTGTCAGTGCTGAAAGACGATAACAACAATATCCGCATCGACGTTCCATTGTCGGGCGATATCAGTCAGCCAGACGTGGGCATCAATGACGTTATCAGTCAGGTCAGTCGCAAAGCGCTGCGCACGGCGACTCTCTACTATCTGAAGCAGTCTCTCGTGCCATACGGTCAGCTCATCAGCCTGGCATCGTTCGCCGGTGATCAACTGTTTGCGATTCGTCTCAATGACCTCAACTATGAGCCGCAGCAACTGGAGTTGAATGAAGAGCATATTGCGTATCTGGATACCGTGGCTGAGATGATGTCGAACAAGCCAGAGCTGGAATTACAGGCTTGCCCGGTTGCAAGCGAGCAGGAAGTTGCGGCATGGGGTGACGCCTGGTACAGCGAGGCCGTTAAGCGCGGTGCGGCCGTGAAGGCGTATCTGGCAGAGAAGCAGGACAAAAACGATAAGTCGTTATCGGGCCGGGTCACGGTCTGTGCGCCTCAGAAAGGAGACAAGCCAGAGGTTATTCTCGGCGTCTAGTGTGGGTTGCAGAATGCTTATGGCGCTATCTTGCTGATTCGTATGCAATTTCTTCAGAAAGGGTTGCGTAATGCTAAGCGCCTGAGTAATATACGCACCACTTCAGGACTATAGCTCAGTTGGTTAGAGCGCTACCTTGACATGGTAGAGGTCCCCAGTTCAAATCTGGGTAGTCCTACCAGAATTTAAAAAGCCGCTGCAGCAATGCAGCGGCTTTTTTGTTTCTCTTCTTAAGTACTCTTCTTAACTACTCTGCTATCCGCGATAAAGGCCAGAACAGTAAAGGCCAAAGGGCTTCTAAACTCCGAGCAAATGAGCGGCTAATACCAGCTCCTCGACCCGTTCCTCCAGCGCGTTGGCGATATCAATACGCTCGAACCGCGAAAGAGTGTCTGCATTACCCAAAGCTAACGCATTGAGATGCAGACAAGGCGTGAGTTGATCAAAGTCTCTGAGGTCGCCACGTTTTACCACGGGAAGAAACGGGCCGCGGAGTTGTTTGCGAACGAGCTGAAAGGCAGTTTCTAAGGGCAGTGTTCTGGATTTCTGATTTTTCAATCTGAGATTAACACCAACACCATCAGGCGTCGGATGCAGTAACAGGCCCGTCGCTTTTACCGATTTTTCTGGGATGTGAGAGTAGGTGGCCGTAAAGTCGGCAGGGTCAGGAAGAATGACCACTGAGGTTTTTGTGAAGTAAGTATCGTAGTCAGAGTACACCTGACGAAGGGCTGGGCTGTATACGGGAAGAAACTCACTGAGGTTCAGAAGAAACTGCTTGCCGAGTTCCTTCGCCCTCATTTCTTCCAGCGACCAATGAAGGTCTGCTGTAATCGCCAGTTTCCTTTCTCGTAACCCTGCCACCGGGAGACCTTGTGTCAAAATAATGGCTCATTCTTACCCATTACTCAGTCAATTGGAAGAGGCTTTGTCCTGATAGAAGATACTTGGTCCAGGTTGTAGAAAAGTACCAGGCCACTACTTTCTATAGCGGCCTGAATGGCCAATATTTCGGGTCAGTTAATGGTCAGGCGACGCTGAGATTCCTGCTGCACTTTTTTCGGTAAAGTCAGTTGCAGGACGCCATCTTTATACTCCGCTGCGGACCTTTCAATATCGACGTCCTGTGGCAGCTCGAAGCTACGCGATACCGAACCATAATAGCGTTCGCTGTGCAGCACGCGTTGATTATCGGACGTACTGTCTTCCTGTTTAATTTCTGCCTTAATTGATACCTGTGCGCCATCGATATCAACATGAATATCCTCTTTTGATACGCCGGGTATATCGGCATGTATCAGGTAATTTTCACCAGCATCAGTGACATCAACCTTCACGCTCTTAGGTAACGCATCACCATGAAGCGGTTTTACGTAAAAGCCAGATGCAACATCGCGGAACAGATCATCAAACAGAGATGAACGATTAATTAAATGAGTCATAGAAGTTTCTCCACACCAAATAAAACACTCGTGCGCATTGCGCATTTAAAGGTTTCGCCTGGCGGATGAAGCACTCCCGGGATCGTGCTTTTCCGTTCGGTTACTTCTTATATAAGGCAGGATTTTTCACTTCCAAGAGGGGCAATGCAAAAAAGTTGATACAGATCAGTGGTGCACTGCTTGTCACTAATCTGAAATCCTTCTGTCACGGATTTGCCAGATGACTGTCACCGGATGGTAAGCGTTCGTTCTTAATGTGTTGGTGAATTTTATCAACTAAACGCATTAAAGGTTTAATCATGAAAGTGTGGAAACTTACAGCACTGGCAGCCATGGTCGCAGGTCTCTCTGCATGTGGCGGTGAAGACGGAAATGATGGCGCTCAAGGGCCAGCAGGCCCTCAGGGCCCCCAAGGTGAGCAAGGCGAGCAGGGCGAGCAAGCACCATCGAACGAAGATAACTCCATGTCGATCAGCATTCTGCACATGAATGATCATCACTCACACCTTGAAGCTGAGTCATTTGGGTTTGATGTGTCCGAGCTGGGGTTTGAAACAGGTGCCGAAGGTGGAGCCATTGCAGAAGTGGATGTCACTTACGGCGGCTTTCCTATGATGGTTAGCCTGTTCAACAGCCTGGACATGCAGTCAGATAATGTTCTGAAGCTGCATTCAGGCGATGCCATTACTGGCACCCTGTATTATTCGCTGTTCAAAGGTCGTGCTGACGCCGACATGATGAACCAGATCTGTTTTGATGCTTTTGCTCTCGGTAACCACGAGTTTGATGACGGCGATACCGGTCTGGCGAACTTCCTTGATTCTCTCAATTCCTCTGCGTGTGTAACGCCAACACTGGCAGCGAACGTTAACCCGGCAGAAGGCTCAGCCATCGCTGAAGGCTACATTGAGCCTTACACCATCGTTGAACGTGAAGGTCAGAAAATCGGCATCATCGGCATCGATATTGCGGGTAAAACGAAGAACTCATCAAGCCCGGACGACGGCACGACCTTCTCTGACGAAACTACAACCGCTCAGCAGTACATCGATGAACTGACTGGCATGGGTGTAAATAAAATCATCCTGATGACCCATTATCAGTACGCCAATGATCTCGAACTGGCCGCGGCACTTAATGGCGTTGACGTGATTGTTGGTGGTGATTCTCATACCTTGCTGGGCGATGAGACCTTCTCACAGCTGGGCTTTAATACACAGGGCGAATACCCAACGGTTGTCACCGACGCGGGTGGTAATACCGTTTGTGTGGTACAGGCGTGGGAATACGCCCACCTGATGGGCAAACTGGATGTTGACTTCGATACAGACGGTAATGTCACGGCATGTGCTGGTCAGCCGTATATGCCGATCAGTACCACCTTCGAGTATGAATATAACGAGGAAGAAACCCGCACCCTTACTGGTGCCGATGTTACTCGAGTGACAACGGCTCTGACGAAAGAGGACGAAATCGTTGCTATCCGCCCAGATGCGACCACTCAGGCTATTCTGGATGTATACGATGAAGACGTCGATGTGCTGAAACAGACAGTGATTGGTACTAACGCAGAAGACCTGTGCCTTGAGCGAATTCCGGGACAGGGGCGCTCTACGATTTGTGATAGCTCAGCGACCTACGAAAATGGTTCTGATATCTCAAACGTGGTTGCTAAAGCCTTCCTGACAGTAACGCCAACTGCGGATATTGCCATTCAGAATGGCGGTGGTGTTCGTGTCGATCTGGCCGCCGGGGATATAAGCATTGCTGATGCGTTCACACTGTTGCCTTTCTCGAACACCTTGGTGATTCTCGATATGACAGGCCAACAGATCATCGACGTCCTCGAAGATGCGCTGGCTAACTTCCTTGATAACGACGGTTCAAGTGGTTCGTACCCATATGCGTCCGGTCTGCGCTATGACATTGATGCTTCACAGGCAGAAGGTAGCCGTGTCAGCAATGTCGAGGTGAACTCGCAGGTTGCAGGCATCTGGGCTGCCATTAACCCAGCAGCAACCTATCGCGTAGTCACCAACGACTTTATCGCGTCAGGTCAGGATGGCTACACCACCTTCAGCGTACCGTTTGATGCAGGTAACTATGAAGATACCTACACCGAATACGCGCAGGGCTTTATCAACTATGTTGAGGCACTGACTGAAGACGGCCAGCAGGTTCAGAAGCTGCCGATTGAAGAGTATTCAACCCAGCTCTTTATTGATGCCGATGGCTGTAACCACAGCACAGGCGCTGGCTGTGCACCGCGTTAAGCGCTGATTCACACCAGTAGCAATAGACGGGAGCCTCGGCTCCCGTTTGTGGGAGCGAATTACCTCTTCTCTCTGTGGGAGCGAATCAGCCGAAGGCTATTCGCGATCACGAAATCCTCGGTATTACACAACCGACGCTACTTACCCCCTGTAGGAGGGGAGCTTCTCCCCGACACGCACGCTCTTCCCGTTACGACTCCTCCCTCCATGTAGGAGCGCTTCAGCCAGCTTGTCTGGCTATGCGCGAAATCTTCAGAGCCGCGCCTTCTGATATCTGGATTGGAATCACCTTGAGTGAGCAAATTACCTCTTCTCTCTGTGGGAGTGAATCAGCCGAAGGCTATTCGCGATTACGAAATCCTCGGTATTACACAACCGACGCTACTTACCCCCTGTAGGAGGGGAGCTTCTCCCCGACAATAATTCAATAGCGTGCATCACCACTTCCTCCATTTTCCCCCCCAGATCAAACATAACCTGACAGTTGCGACGTATGCACTCCTGCATTTCAGCTGATAAGCTGACCTTTAATAACCGGCTACGGACAGCACGTATGGACAAACAAGTTTCCTATCAGCATCAGTTAATACTTCGATTCATCGAGCTTCGGGCACTCTGGGAAGGGCAGATCAATGCCTCGCATCTGATGCAGGAATTCGGCATCGGGCGAGACCTCGCCAGTAGCCTGATAAAAAAATACGATCACGCCAGTCCCGGCAATCTTAACTACAACGCCAGTACCAAAGGCTATGAACCATCGCGTGATTTTGTGCCGCAGTATTCAAACGGCAGCCTCGAACAATACCTGATTGGATTTCAGGCTATGGACCTGCCGGAAAACACCACAGGTCTGCAATCGGCAGACATGTTCCCGATGCGACAGTTTGAGCGCCATCCTGAGCCAGAGATTGTCCGGCACGTACTCAGTGCCATTCGTCAGCAGCGCAGACTCGATATATCGTACCTATCGGTAAGTAGCACCGACTACGAAGACCGCATCATCAGCCCTCATAACCTAGTACACAACGGCATGCGCTGGCATGCCCGCGCCTGGTGCGAAAAGAATCAGGAGTATCGCGACTACGTACTCTCCCGTATAAAAGAGGTCTACAACGACGAAGGCGCAGCGGACAAAACAGCCCAGCAAGACCACAAATGGAATACTTTCGTCGACGTGACCATCGAACCTGACATTCGCCTCAAAGACAACAAAAAAGCGGCGCTCGCGTTTGACTTTTGCATGACCCAAGACCAACAAGGGCGCTACACGCGAAGTTACTCCGTACGGGCAGCCAACGTGATTTATGTGATGCGCCATCTGGGGCTGGATCGTTTACGGGATAAGAGTGAAGCTCAGCAAGTCATGTTAACGCCGGAGTCGGCTGAGGCAGTTGAACCTTATTGGTAAAAGCATGCTGGAAACGGTGAAGCCTTAGTCAATTGCGAGGAGTGCATCCATATGGATGCGATTTTGCTAAGGTGAAGTTGGTTGAGTCAGTAAACCCTGCTCATTGCTGTTGCAAGCTGCGTTGTGGCATTACCGGATATACAGTGCACAGCATCAGTGTCTGAAGTACGCTGCCAAGCCCAGCCAATCATGCTAAGCGGATACAGAAAACAGTGCAGGACTGTAGTCCTGTAGGAGAGCCACCGGTGGATATCTATCACATTACGTTGATCTTGAAGGGTGATTATACCGAGTCAGACGCCCTGGAAGATCGTTTATATGAAGCAGGGTGTGACGACGCCACCCTTTGCTTCAACGGCCGAACGGCGTATCTGGAGTTTGACCGTGAAGCCGCAAGCGCGCGCGACGCCGTGGCCACAGCCATCGCCAACGTAGAAGCCGCCGGGTGTCAGGTTGCTCACTCAGAGCAGGGCGGATATGTGACACTGGCATCCGTGGCCTATCTCAGTGAGTTACCGATCAAAACGCTGCGCGCCTGGGCAAACGGCCAGCGTGGTAAAAAGTTAGAAGCGAGCTTTCCGGCACCGCACTTTGGTATCAGCAGTGGCTCGGCCGTGTACTACTGGCCTGAAGTGGCTGCGTGGCTGGTAAAGAACGGCAAGCTTGAAAGCCGATATCTCGAAGTGGCTCAAGTCGTAACTGAACTATTACCGTTGGCAAAGTGAGCAGCTTAAAACAGAACATACTGATCTGAGAGTGCGTTAACCTGTTGGAAAATCCGACATGTGCGTTTGTACAGTGGTTGAACACACCGTAGATTAATCAAAAAATGACAGAAATTGAGAAAAGGAACTTACGATGACTGACTTTAAAATCATCTCTCCAATCGCGATTGACCTTGGTGGTCTTTATACAGGCCTGTATATGGCGCAATACCCTTTTGGTGAAAGCCTCGCTCAGCATCATGGCAAGTTGACCACACTGGTTATGCCAGAAGAGGGAGGCAAGATGACTTGGTCGCAGGCGGGGCGGACTGCCACCCGGCACCGAATACGTTCCAACAAGCGTAGAAAGCTTGCGAAGCGTTTATTGAAAGTGACCTTTACACAAGGGCTGTCGTACAAACTGAATGATTCAGAACTTGAGGCCTTGAATGGCTTGCTGAACCGTAGGGGCTATAACAGAATAGAGACCGAGATTGATCGTAGACCTCTCGAGACGGTTCCTCCTTCTTGGATCGCCAATGAGTTCCCAGAATTTTTCGTCAGTAGCATTGCTATATCTGAACAGTTGGAAGAACTACTGGAAGATATACCCAAACTTCGTGATTTAGCAGCTACTGAGAAATTTAATCTAAACAATCGCGAAGCTAAGAAGCAGTTATTCGAAAACGCAGAAGATGAGAAAGTTGATCTTCTGAAAGCCTATGGGGTTTTACAGGCAACGGTGTCCGAGCTGCTGAACAGTATCGACTTTGGTCATCAGCACCGTCGAAAATACCTTGAAGCGATAGGTAACGAGGTTTTGAAGGATTCTCGCCTGGCGGAGCTACGGGCTAAGTTCGGGGCTTCCGCTCTCAAGAATCTTATCGGCAACATCAGCAATCTACAGTTGCGAGCGCTGCGATGGTACTTCAACGATACAGCAATGAAGGGCGCAGATTACTACGACGGAGAGCGCTTTAAGTCGGTATATGTTCGTTGGCTGCAAAACTGGCATGTAGACGAAGAAACACGGGTTAATCGTAACAATGCATTAAAAGTGATTCATCCATCAGAAGATATTCTGACGGCGTTGATGACGATAGATGCAGATCTGACGATACCACCCTATGAAGATCAGAATAACCGTCGACCACCAAAAGACCAGACCTTATGGCTTAACCCCCAGTCACTGAACGAGCAATATGGCTCACAGTGGCGTATATGGGTTAATAATCTGCGCAAGCGTAACCCGGAACTGGCAGAAGGCATCGCGCCGATTCTTGAGTTTACTGACCGCCGCTCACGTTTGATAACCAATAAGCAGCGCCTGACTGATACGTCTTTATATGCAGACAGCTACTTTCTTCAGCGCCTGTTGGATCGGAGTAAGATTCACGATAACTACGCACTCCGGGCGATATCAAAGAACTTCAAGTCAGGAAAACTCGATAGTTTCCGCTGGAGTCTGAAGCAGGATCTGGGAGATCAGCATACAGAAAAATTTCTTGATCTCACTCAGAAGTATTACCGGGAAGTGGAACGCGCAAAAAGTGGTATCTGGGAGCAGGAGTCTGCATCACTGCTTGAAAAAGCGGATATTAACCCTCCCTCAAAACGAAAGATTCTGAATCGGTTAGTAGGGAATATTCTTGGCGTTGAAATGAACGCTGAAGAACTGACCACCTTTCTGTCAGACGTATGGACGAAGAAAGTTCATGGCCCATCAACGGTAAAGAGTATTTGTAAAGCTGCCGAAGACCTTAGAAAACAGAATGGCAACCTCTTCAATATGTACGTCCAGTCTGTGCGATATCGGGCGTCGGTCGAAGCAGGCGCAGAGAAGAGTTTTAAAGGTCTGGATAAAGAGATTTGGCAGCTTCTGGTTAAAGTCGAGAAAGCAGTAGATGTTATTGCTGACTCAATTTCTGCGACCGAAACCCAGAAACAAAGATTGAGCAATAGCTTTTCACTTGCTCAGTTGTACACCTTGATAGAAACAGACCGGAACGGATTCTCAAAGGTCAGTGCTGCTGCACACATGGAGCTTGCATGGCGTATGACAATGATCCCGGTGGACGATAAGGAGGCCGCACGTTGTTCGCGCTTACCGGCAGACAGCTCTCGACCATTCGATGGTGTGTTGAGGCGCTTGCTCGAACGTCAGGCTTATGAAATAGCGATGCTGAAAGTAGAGCAGATAAAAGAATCAGGTGTCAGAGATTCTGAAATTAACATCCCGGTGGTAGTAGAAGAAAACCGCTTTACGTTCAGTATTGGACTTGCAGATGTTAAAAAAGATGGGGCGAAACGAAAAAAGTTATTATCGCTGGGTGAGAAGCAACTGGAAAAGTGGCAAGAAAAAAATGAACGTATCAGGCAGGGCGGAAGTGGCCTGTGCCCATATAAGGGAACAACCCTGGATAAAGATGCTGAGCTGGACCACATCATTCCACGCTCATATAGTCGTGATGCGTCAGGCACAATCTTCAATAGCGAAGCCAATCTTATCTACGCCAGCCGCCGTGGCAATCAGGAAAAGAAAGACCAACGTTACGGGATTTCTGATTTAGCACCCAACTACCTCAAGGCCGTCTATGGGACGTCAGATTCGGCAAAGATAACCCAGGTTATCGAAGCGTCTGTGGCTACTATTAAGAAAGACTTCCTATTCTCGGAGCTAGCAGGTGATCAGAAAAGGGATGTCCGTCATGCCTTATTTCTGGAGCGCAATTCAAAGGCATTTGAGAAAGTATTCAGGCGCCTGGCAACTCAACAGAGCGCGCGAGTGAACGGCACACAAGCATGGCTGGCTCGAAAACTGATCAGTGTTCTTAGAGGCCAGTTGAAATCATGGCAGTCTGACACGGGTAACACTCTCGTCTTTGATCTGTGTAAAGCGGATGCTCAGCAAACATCGTTGGTTCGCTCGGGGCTTGCAGTCGCAAAGCCTGAAACTGTCAAAGGAAATCGGCAGGGCGTAGGGTCTCACGCCATAGATGCTTATTGTGCATTT
>NZ_DDKU01000140.1:744-10207 GCF_002339775.1 Thalassolituus sp. UBA2590 | reverse complement strand
GATAGAGTTGTACCGAGTCTTTCAGTTCAGTATTGGGAATGTAATCATCTGTGACACCTGATACTCGCCCTTTAGTATCGAAACTCTTTTGCCTGAATGGATACCAGTACGCGCTCAGCCGGTAATAACCAAACTGCTCTAGTGCCTTGAGAGCAGCGGAGTCGTCCGTGACTACTAGCCCTCTCGATTTGAGGTGCTCTAGTTGATCTTTGAAGCTAAGCCATGGGCGGGTATAGGTCATCGTTTATCCGTCAATCTAACCAGTTGTCGTGCTATGGTACAACAGCGAACAGCTTTTTCAGCCGAAGCTCACTGAGCCTGACGAAAGTTCAGCTTGTACTCGTCCGCATCTGGTACGGCCTCAAGATAACTAATCTCCAGACGTTGCGTATACTCCCGAACTTCCTGTTTCTGCTCTTCCGGCATGTTTGCTCCGCATATTGCTGAGAGAATGCACTCAGGCGACACCTGCAATGTGCAGAGAACTTCTGGCTTAGAGGTATCGTTCGATATTCGTCGCAACGGCGCTGAGCCAGACGGCGATGTTCTGTATCACTACGGGGCGTTTAAAGATAAGTTTGCCATTTTGTGATTCCATTCTTAATAGCAATCGGGGCAAAAGATGGCCTCCCCATAGGAGGCCGATTTTAACTTTCAACCCATTGAAAAGTAACGATATTTAAGTAATTTATAAAATTAGTTACCCCAGAAGTTACCCCGGTTTTTCTGTTGGTAGACATAAGCGGGAGCTGGGATAAATATTGCAATTTCAGGCATAAGCCCTCCCTTGCTGACCCATTATTTTAGGTAGCCAGCGGCCATTAAAACTTTTCCAACAGTCTTCTCACTGCGGAATTTCTTACCGAAAATCTTATAGTCTTGTGCAGTACGTCGAATGCGCCCTGCAACTATGCATGGTGTTACTTTAATGCGGCTGGCAAGTGCTTCTACTTCAGCTTCGGTAGTAGGTAAGCCGTTAGGTATTGCTTCGGCTGGAATGAGAACCTCCTGCGCCAATGCGTCTGCTTCGTCCTCTTTAGGGTCGGAAGAGGGGGCGTCCAGGTCATCTAAGAACCAGCTCTCGTTACCATCAAAATGCAAAGCAATGTGAGCAAGCTCGTGCATTAACGTAAACCAAAAGTTGTCGAGCCTGTCGTGACGCAACGTCAGAGCAACAACAGGTTGCCTTGAATCGCTTAAGCAAACAGCACCATCTAGGTAGGTTTTGGGCAGGTGCGGCTCGAATATCACCTTTATGCCAGCTTTGTTCAAATACTCTACTGCAATGGCAGGACCTTGCCGCGACCAAGATTGGCGAGCGAGTTCCAGCATCCATTCTTGTGTGACGGTACCAGGGGTATAACTATGCTCTAACTTTTGTTGTGCCGCGATATGCAGCACTCTGGCTTGCCAGGCTTGCAAAGCAAAAGCATCACACTCTTTGTCATTGCTACGTTGATGAGCTGATGTACGTAACATCATAGTCTGGCTGGAAGACTGAGGTGTCATCCCGACACTCGCGAAAAACGCACCCAAGTGGTCGTCGGCGTATTCTTTAAGTTCACCGAGTGACCCGGTAAAGTCAGGCAAGTAACCTCGCTTGCGGATTTCAGCAAGTGGGTAAGCCGAAAAATCAACGTCGTTGGCATAATGTTTATGCCGTTCGACATCCTGGATAAGTACCTCGGCAGGTATGCCGAGACCTTCATGTAAGCGACGAATCATGGTCAGGCTCAAAGGGCGCTTACCGTTCAATACGTCAGAGACCTTCGGCGCAGAGCCGATATAGGGCACGAGGTCTTTTTTCTTTAAGCCCTGTTGATCCATGCGAAACAATATGGCATCGATCGGTGACGGCATGTCGACAGGGAAGGCTGTTGCTTCGTATTGCTCTATCAGCATTGCCAGCAGTTCTAGCTCGTCCGCTGCCTGGCTGCCTTCAGCTGGATCTGAATCCATCAGCTCATCAAGGCGTGAGAGCGCCGCGTTGTGCTCATCTGGAGTTTTGATTACTTTTAAATGTTTCATAGCATCCTCCTAGAACCGCTTCTTATCGTATTCAGCATGCGTCCCGACCCATTCAACACGCGCAATACCATGCTGGTAGCGTACTTTGACGACCAGGCGGTAATGGTTACCTTTGATGTTGAATATCACTCTGTTGTCGGACAGAAAGTCAGCGCTGCGATGGCGGTTTTTAATGTCCTGAGGAGTTCTCCAGTCCGCATCTATAGCCTCATTGAGCCAAGCGTCCAAAGCTGCTTTAGAACGCGCATGCTTTGCGGAAAACTCCGTCAGTAAGTTTCGTCCTAAAACCTTCATTTGGTTCCCTTGATGGTAACTATAGCTAAAATTCCCATTTTGGTAAACTTATTCTGTTTATCTTGGTGGTTCTTTGGTGCCTAACGAGACAAAACAGTCACGTTAGGCACCTCCAGGCCCTTAGCTGGGTATAAATGAATCATCCCAGCGCCTGCTCAACGATGGCGTTGGTCAGGTGTTGTTCGGTTTCGCTGGCTTGCTGCAGGCGGTCTTTCAGCTGGTCGCAGAGGGCGAATAGCTTATCGACTTTGGCGACGATACGTTGTTGTTCGGGGAGTGGAGGGAGTGGTATTAATGTATTCGAAAGATTTGATGCTGACATCTGTTGAACTGCCGACCCAGATCGAAAGTTATCAATTTGGCGATTAAAAAAACTACTATGCAAGTACTTAAAGAAGTAACCGGTCATGACTTTATCGTATAAACGAGTTATCAACATTTGAGCATTTATAAAGCCAGTAGAGTACTTTTCATTCGCCTGAAATAAGGCAACTTTACCAACACTCCCCCGAAGTAAAATCACCACATCTAAATCTTGTAATTTTCCGTTAGATAGTTCTGAGAATTTACTTTCTGTGATGAACCTAAGTTCATGAGACATCGCAAGCTTACCGTCGATTATGTCTGGAGCCCCGAAGAATGGAACTCCGTTGCTGACAATGTCCGCGCCTGACGGATATCTTGAGCTGCGGTCACCGTTTTCAAATTGCGTAATAGTTGATAGCTTAACCCACTCCCAACCCTCCGGCAGTTCAAACGGTTTTTCATCGTCACTCACCGGTGGCAGTTTTTTCGGCTTTTTGATTTTGCCTTCTTTGACCAGTCGGGCTTTTTCTTCTTCGATGTGTTCGAGTAGTTTCGATGCTGGTTCATCCTCTGGATTCTGTGGCACCAGTTTACCCATGACGGCGAGTTGGAGGATGGTGTCTTTTAAGCGGTCGATGGCCCAGGCGCCCATGGGGCCTGAGAACAGCAGGTCGAAGTGGTTGGCGAGGCGTTGCCAGTTGTCGTTCAGTTCCTGTGCGTTAGCTGACTCTGTGAGCGTTGCCAGCAGGGTGTCGGTCAGTTGCTGGTGGGCGGTAAGCTGGTGTTCGCTCTGTTGCTCCATCTGGTCGCAGAGTGCCATGAGTTCATCGACTTTGGAGACGATACGTTGTTGTTCGGCGAGTGGGGGGAGTGGAACAGGAATTGATGCCAAAGCCTTTCCAGACATATTTGATATCGCAACACCCTTCCGATAGTTTGCTATCTCTCCCGATAAATCCAATCTCTGGAATAAACGGAAAAGATAGTAAGGGGATAGTTTCCCAAATGGTCTTGCTCTATGAATGTGGTTCTGGAAACAGACTGGGTTTACGGATTCCCATACAGCCGCT
Source organism: Thalassolituus sp. UBA2590 (assembly GCF_002339775.1). NCBI lineage: Bacteria > Pseudomonadati > Pseudomonadota > Gammaproteobacteria > Oceanospirillales > Oceanospirillaceae > Thalassolituus > Thalassolituus sp. UBA2590. Next base: position 6,509 of record NZ_DDKU01000140.1, on the reverse strand, counting down.
CGGCCGGCTTCACCACCTTCACATATAAGTAGATCCCCCTCCACAGCCTGGCACTTGTCCAATTCTGTATCAGATATCGGCATCTCTCTTACTTCGGATAACTGAAAGAAGCCCCAATACAGGTTGGATGTGGTGATATAGGGACGTAAGGTGCCGCTGTTTCGAGATGAGTCTAGAGTCTTCCCTGAGTTGTGTTGACATATTTGACCAAACCGAGTCCAGCTCCAATTCGCTGAAAGCTCAAACGGTTTCTCATCTTCAGTGACCGCCGCCACTGGCTTCTGCTTTTTCAGCTTACCGTCTTTAATCAGCTGCGCTTTTTCAGCTTCGATCCGTTCCAAGAGTTTTGAAGCTGGTTCATCATCCGGATTCTGTGCGACGAGTTTGCCACGTACGGCCAGCTCTAAAATAAGCTCTCGCAGTTTTTTGATGCCGGTGAGTTCGAGCTTGCTGCTTTTCCCGGAGCCACGGCCACGCCCGCTGGTGGATTTTGGGGTAACGGTGCTGGTCCAGAGGTCGAGGTGGTCGGTTACCAGCTGCTGAGGGCTTTGTGTCCTTTGGGCAGCCGAACGCTCTGGTCGACTTTGATCTTGTTTATCTGTTGTATAGCGCTCTGCGCCTTCGTTGATCTGGTTGCTCATTCGGCGGTTTCTCCGCCTTTTTCACCGGTGAGTGCCGCTGCAAGTATGCCTTTGAGCTGGTCGCGCAGTTTCTGGATGTCGTGTTGCTGGTCGGCGTATTGCACTAACAGTTCGTCCGGGTCGTGGCTGATTTGCTCTCCGACGTGGGGGTTTTTGATATCCAGGTTGTAGTTGCGGGCTTTGACGTCGTCGATGCTGACTTTCCACGCGTGTTCGGTCTCGATACGGCTGGCAAAGCCGTCGGCCTCGTTGCCCCACCAGGCGATTTCGGTGGCGAATTCGTCGAACTTCATGGGTTTGGTTTTGCTGTAGCTTTTGTAGCCTTCCGGGTACGGGTGTTCGTAGTACCAAATATGCTGCGTGGGTTGGCCTTTGGTGAAGAACAGCAGGTTGGTTTTAATGCCGGTGTAGGGGTTAAACACGCCGTTGGGCAGGCGCACGATGGTGTGCAGGTTGCAGTCGTTAAGCAGGCGTTCTTTTAAGCGGGTTTTCATGCCTTCGCCAAACAGAAAGCCGTCGGGCAGTACGACGGCGGCGCGGCCACCGTCTTTGAGCAGGCGGATAAACAGGGCCATAAAGAGGTCGGCGGTTTCGCGGGTACGGAACTCCGCCGGGAAGTTGTTTTCGATGCCGTCTTCCTCGGTGCCACCAAACGGCGGGTTGGCCACAATCACGTCGACGCGCTCTGCCGGGCCCCAGTCACGGTAGGGGCGGTTGAGGGTGTTGTCGTGGCGAATCTGGCTGGGAGTTTCGATGCCGTGCAGAATCATGTTGGTGGTGGCCAGCAGGTGCGGCAGGGGCTTTTTCTCGACGCCGTGTATGCTGCGCTGCAGAACTTTTTCGTCGGCGGGTGACTGCACGTAGTGTTTGCGCTTGTGTTCGATGGCGCAGGTTAAGAAGCCGCCGGTGCCGCAGGCGGGGTCCATCACGCTTTCATCGAGTTTCGGGTCGGTGCGGTCGACCATAAATTCGGTGACGGCCCGTGGGGTGTAGAACTCTCCGGCGTTACCGGCGCTTTGCAGGTCTTTGAGTATCTGCTCGTACAGGTCACCAAAGGCGTGGCGTTGTTGTGACTTGTTGAAGTCGATGCCTTCCTGAATTTTGTTAATCACCTGACGAATCAGCTGGCCTGACTTCATGTAGTTGTAGGCGTCTTCAAAGACGCTGCGAATCACGGCGGCGCGTTCGTCGCCGGCTATTTCGAGGTTCTGCAGGCCGGGGAAGAGAATGCCGTCGATAAAGTTTTTCAGTTCGTCGCCGGTGATGCCTTCCGGGTCGGCTGCCCAGTTGCGCCAACGCAGGCCGTTGGGGATGGGGCTTTGGTAATCGTCGTCGAAGAGTTCCCACTCGCGTTCGCGGTCGTCGTAGATTTTGAGAAACAGCATCCAGACGAGCTGGCCGATGCGCTGGGCATCGCCGTCGACGCCGACGTCTTTGCGCATGATGTCTTGAATGGATTTGATAACGGTGCTGATGCTCATAGGTGTCTCTTGTTGTTTTGGACAGTGCTGATTTTTTCTCTACCGCTCCCATGATGGATAGGGGCGACACACACTGTCGTGAAAAATGGTTTAACCAGGGCGATGACGTTCTGGCGCGCATTATGACGGCTGGCTTAGCCAGCGTCATCTTCGTAGAGGCTGGTCTCCAGTTCGCGTACCGCGCTGGTGTAGTCGTCTTTACCGCCAAAGGCGCTGAGCAGTTCCATCGGTGTCCCCATCTGATCGAACGGTGCCAGTTTTAATACCTTGATGTCTTCAATGCTTTGCACGCCGGTGTCGGCGTATTTGTCGAGCAGGGCATCGAGTACGGCCTGTGCCTGGGTGTTGTAGCGATCAAAGATGTTACGCCTGCTCTTCGCGTGGACGACGCGTTGCTTACGCGTGAGCGCCGGTTGCCCGTAGACGATGTGCAGTATTACGTCGAAGGGGTCGGGCTCGTCGCCGAGTTTGCCTTTGAGGTCTTCGGTGAGGTCTTCCCAGCTGACGCCTTGTGCAGACAGCTCGTCGATCACCGCTTGTTTGCGGTCGGCGTCGTTCCAGCGTTTGATAAAGTCGTTCAGGGTGGCGTACTGGCCCTGTACCGACTTGCGGGTGAAGTCGGTCAGGCTTTCGTTGATGAGTTTACCGTCGCTGCCAAGGTACTGAACGCGCTGGTCAATAATGCTGAACTCGACACTACCCACATGGAATTTTTTGCGTGGTTCGCGAGGCTCGTCGCCGGGGCCCCAAGGTTCTGCACCGGTGTTGTAGCCATCAGTACTTGGATCAGTGCTGGGGTCGCCGCTGCAACCCATGTTTGGGTCGTAGGTTGCGCCTGGATACTCTACGCCGCCGGCTGTGTTCTCATCGCCGGGCTCTGGCGGCACGATGCTGCCACCTGCTTCAGGCTCATAAATCTGCTCAGGTGGACCATCGAACTTTTCATCGGCGAACAATTCGGTGGCTTTTTTGAAGTCGAGGATGGTGAACCAGTGCTTGCCAAAGGTTTCGTCGATGCGGGTGCCGCGGCCAATGATCTGTTTGAATTCGGTCATCGACTGAATGCGTTGATCAAGCACAATTAGCTTGCAGGTTTTGGCGTCGACGCCGGTGGTCATCAGTTTGCTGGTGACCGCAATCACCGGATACGGCTCTTCGGGGTCGATAAAGTTATCGAGTTCGTCTTTGCCTTCTTTATCGTCGCCGGTGATGCGCATGACGTATTTACGGTTTTTGGCGACCTGCTCTGGGTTGAGGTTAATCAGGGCCTGTTTCATACGTTCGGCATGGTCGATGTTTTCGCAGAAGACGATGGTTTTTTGCATCGGGTCGGTCTTCTGCATGTATTCGGTCATGGTGCGGGCCACCAGCTCGGTGCGCTGGTCCATGGTGATGGTGCGGTCGAAGTCGCGCTGGTTGTAGATCCGGTCGTCGATTAACTGACCTTTTTTATCGGTCTGGCCTTTGCTGGGTCGCCAGCCTTGCAGGTCTTTGTCGAAATCGACACGTATCACTTTGTAGGGGGCCAGAAAGCCGTCGTCGATGCCTTGCTTCAATGAGTAGGTGTAAATCGGCTCACCAAAGTAATGGATGTTGGAGACGTCTTTGGTTTCTTTTGGAGTGGCGGTGAGGCCCACGTGGGTGGCCGAGTCGAAGTATTCGAGAATTGCCCGCCATGCGGATTCTTCCGAGGCGCTGCCGCGGTGGCATTCGTCAATCACGATCAGGTCGAAGAAGTCGCGTGAGAATTGTTTGTAGACGTTGCGTTCTTCTTCGGTGCCACTGAGTGCCTGATACAGGCCGAGGTAGATCTCGTAGGAGGTATCGACCTTATTGACCCGGTCTTTGTCTTTTTTGACGGCGAGCTCGATATCCAGCTTTTTGCCGTTACGTTCCATCCCTCCGCCTTTGGGGGAGAGCTTGGCCATGGCGCCAGCGAAGGGTTTGAAGTCGTTGTTCATGGTCTGGTCGACCAGAATATTGCGGTCGGCCAGAAACAGGATGCGTTTCTTCTGCTTTGATTTCCACAGCCGCCAGATAATCTGGAACGCGGTGAAGGTTTTGCCTGTACCGGTCGCCATCACCAGTAGAATACGGTTCTGGCCGCGAGCAACGCCCTCAATGGTGCGGTTAATGGCCACCATTTGGTAGTAGCGCGGTGTACGCGAGTTTACGTCTTCGTGATACGGATACTCTATGGCTGGCCGTTCGGTCGGGATGTCCTTCCAGCGGCAGTAGGCTTCCCAGAGGGCGTCGGGCCCTGGGAGTTCATTCAGCGCGATTTCGGTTTCTACTTGAGGGTAGATCAGGCCGTGGCGGTCGTTGACCAGAAAGCTGTCGCCGTTGCTGGTAATGGCAAAGGGGATATCGAGTTTGTCGGCGTAGTCGAGCGCCTGTTGCATGCCGTCGCCAACGCGGTGTTTGTTGTCTTTGGCTTCGATAACGGCAATGGGTTTGGCTTTTTGGTAGCAGAGCACGTAATCCGCCCGGCGCGGCGGCTGACGGCTGTGCATGCGACCACGGACGACGATGCGGCCATCGGTCACGGAGAACTCTTCGTAGACCTGAGTATGGATATTCCAGCCCGCCGCCGTAATGGCTGGCGTGATGTACTTGGTGCGGATGTCCTGTTCTGTGAGCTGCTTCTTGTCCATGAATCCCCGGCCACGCTTATTACAACGTGTTCAGTAAGCGTCAGTAATGACCCGAAGTGTATCGGATGGCGCAGGCTGACGGAAGAAGAGTGGGGTAACTCACTTGTTCACGAGAGCGGTCAATGTGGCCCGTTAGTGGCAAGTCCAGCGGGATTGCCGAGGCTTGCATTGAAGGTGATGCCTGTCAGTTGGTGCTGCTCAACGGCTTGCTTCAGTTTTTCGCCGCAGAACAACGACAGGTAATCGTCAAACTCTGTGCGGAACGCAGTCACCGACGTCAGCTTATCTTCATGGAAGGCGATGTGCTCTACTTCATCCCATTCATTTTTTACGCAGTGAGCTTCGTTCAAAGCGCCCAGCTCTTCGGCCAGACGTAGCGGATTGAACATGTAACCGTTGCTGTCTGCGCAGGTGACGGGTAGGAATTCGCCGTCATTTTTCAGCAGAGGGTAGAGCACGTCATAGGCTTTGGCACTGACGAAAAGACGACCTTGGTGTTCTGCGATATCCGGTACGGCTGAGCCTGTCAGCCCGCCAGCATTGCTGAAGGAGACAGTGATTTCTGGATTCCAGCTTTCGGCATACGAGCGCGGTGTCTGGTTGACGTCGAAGCGGGTATCCATGGAATCGCCAAAGACAGCGACTATCTGCTTCCAGTCAAAACCGAGAGTGGCGAAGTGTGTGCGGTCGTTGTGGATTGAGTAATGCATGCTCTCAGCCCTTCGGTAATACTTCGGGTGGTACTTTGGATGCCTGCAACCGGGTTTTGATCAGGTGCAGTCGACGAACAAGGTCCGCGTCGCTTTTGATACGCACTGGGGTAATTTCGCGGTTCAGCCAGTCGTAGTAGCCGGAGTGATGCAGCCGGTTATGTGGTAGCGCCTCGCGCAGGTAGTCTGGCATATATGGCTTATCTTCCATCCCACGAGGTAACCAGCATCCATTTATGGGGTCATCAATACGTCGGCGACACCATGCCAGAACGGCTC
>NZ_DDKU01000140.1:0-431 GCF_002339775.1 Thalassolituus sp. UBA2590 | reverse complement strand
GCATGCCAGAACGGCTCGGGCTGGTGCAGCGAGACTATGCCCACCACTGATAATGGCGTGCGCGTCACAACGCGGGCTAGGGCGTTTATCGCCGGTGCGCTCCAACATCTTCGCCAGGCGTGCAGAGCGATGACGCTCTTCTACCAGTTGCTCGTAGGTCATTTTTGCCGCCCGTGCCTGAAAGCGATCAATCCCCGCCTGCATTTGAGCAGTGACAATCACTTTGTTCAGGTCGGCGATTGTCGGTGATTCTGTCTTAGCAAACTTATCTATTGCGCGGTCTTCGTGGTTCTTTTCGAAGTAACGTTTGTCATCTGGCGGCAGGTGCATATGAATCAATCCCTGATATTTTGCTTGAGCAGATAGTACCACGAAGCGAATACTTGCATAGTGTTTCGCCGTGTTCGGAATCTGAACTGAGTCGATTCAGT
>NZ_DDKU01000025.1:0-17677 GCF_002339775.1 Thalassolituus sp. UBA2590 | reverse complement strand
TCCGGGCGTTCAGGAAAAGATTTTCAAGAACATGTCGAAGCGTGCTGCCGAGCTGTTGCGTGATGACCTGGATGCGAAAGGGCCGGTTAAACTCAGTGACGTTGAAGGCGCTCAGAAAGAGATTCTTACCATTGCCCGTCGTCTGGCTGATGCCGGTGAGATTATGCTGGGCGGTGGTGGTGAGGCCATGGTGTAACCCATGACCGAACTGAAGAAACGTGACGCGCCAATTCCCGCTGAAAGTGCGGAAGAGGCGCGCCCGTGGCGCCTCCCTTTCTGGACTGAGCCTCCGGTTCACACCGTTGAGCGTGAGCCCGATCCGGAGGCAGAGGAGCTGGATGCAGAATCTGTCGACGACTCCCCACCTGATTTCCCGACCGCCGAAGAACTAGAATCGATTCGTCGTGAGGCCTACAACGCGGGTTTAGAGCAAGGCCTGGTTGAAGGACGCCAGCAGGGGCATAAAGACGGCTACGATGCTGGCTTCGCCGAAGGGCAGGAGGATGGTCATGCTCAAGGCTTTGATGCTGGTAAAAAAGAAGGTTCGACCGCGGGCTTTCAGGAAGGTAAAGCGTTAGGCAGTCAGGAAGTCACTGACGAGGCGCAGCGTCTGCGTCAGATTAATGCAACGCTGACCGCAGCATTAAAAGAGCGTGACGCCGAACTGCCGGAAGTCATGCTGATGCTTCTTACCCGGCTCGCCGAACAGGTGCTTGAGCACGAATTGAATTCCGGAGCCGACAGCATCGCGCAGTTTGTCGACAAGGCCATTGCTGCTTTGCCTTCGGGCGAGACACTGGCGAAGGTTTACGTATCCGAAGCCGATTCTGAACTGCTGGCATCGCATTCCGCGGCGAGCAAACTGCTCGTCGATAAGGCGTTGAATGCGGGTGAGTGCCGTGTTGAAAGTGAAAATACCCTCGTTGAATATTCAGTCAGCGAAAGCCTTCAGCAAACAATCGTCGCACTGGCGAATAAATTACTGACGGCGTCGGATGGATACCCTGACGACTCTTCCGGTGAGTCTGCTCTGGTTGATGTACCCGAGGATACTGGCGCTGATGATGAACTGAGTGCCTACGATGACACTGAAGAGGCCACTCAGGACGACGTTCAGCAGCCGGAGGCATCAACATCAGAAGCTCTGAAGTCTGAAACTCAGCAGTCCGAAACTCAGCAGTCCGAAGCTGAGCAGCCTGTCGAAGCTGAGCCCCCTGAAACTGAAAACGGTTCAGGTTTAGAACAGAGCACAGAACAAAACATAGAACCAGACACAAGTCAGGATACGACGACGGAGGAATCAGACGATGACTCTGAGCAGCCGCTGGCGTGATATCGCCCCCGAGGCTGTATACCAACCGCGTACATCCGGTCGTCTTGTACGCATGGTCGGCCTTACGCTTGAGGCTATCGGTATCGATGTCCGTACAGGAGATCGTTGTCGGGTAGAGCGTCCGGGCGGCGGTGATGTTGAGGCAGAAGTTGTCGGTTTCGATGGACAGCGTATTTTCCTGATGCCGATTGAACAGGTGGATGGGCTGCGTCCCGGCGCACGTGTCTGGCCATTGCAGGGCAGTGCGGATGTGCCGGTTGGATTCTCTCTTCTGGGACGGGTCGTTGACGGTGCCGGTCGACCATTGGACCTTGATGGCCCGCTTCTCAATACCGAATCCGGAAATCTTCAGGGTCGCTATATTAACCCGCTGCACCGCGCCCCTATTCGTGAAACGCTCGATGTTGGTATTCGCGCCATTAATTCCATGCTGACAGTAGGACGCGGACAGCGTATCGGTTTGTTTGCGGGTTCGGGTGTCGGTAAAAGTGTGCTCCTCGGTATGATGACGCGCTTCACTAACGCCGATGTCGTCGTGGTTGGTCTGATTGGTGAGCGTGGCCGTGAAGTCAAAGAATTTATCGACGAGATTCTCGGGCCGGAGGGCCTGAAGCGTGCCGTTGTGATTGCATCTCCTGCCGATGATTCACCTTTAATGCGCCTGAGAGCTGCCATGTACACGACCTCGGTCGCTGAATTCTTTCGCGATCAGGGACTTAACGTTCTTATGTTGATGGATTCATTAACGCGCTATGCACAGGCGCAGCGTGAGATCGCTCTGGCTGTGGGTGAACCGCCAGCCACGAAAGGCTACCCGCCGTCAGTATTTAATAAGCTTCCAAAGCTGGTCGAGCGTACGGGTAATGGGCAGCAGGGCGGTGGTTCTATTACGGCCTTTTATACCGTACTGAGTGAAGGCGACGATATGCAGGACCCGATTGCCGACGCCAGTCGGGCGATTCTGGATGGCCATATTGTTCTCTCAAGAAAGCTGGCAGAAGAAGGTCATTATCCGGCCATTGATGTCGAGGCGTCGGTCAGCCGTGTGATGCCGCAGGTTGTTGATGAGGCCTGGCTACAGCAGGCGCAACTGTGTCGGCGTCTGATGGCACACTACCGTCAGAATCAGGATCTTGTGGCTGTGGGAGCGTATCAGGCCGGTACGGATCAGGTATTGGATGTTGCTATTGATCGTATGCCGCAGATCAAAGCAATGCTCAGACAGGGACTAACGGAAGGCGCCGATATCGCGAACAGCCGTAAGGCGCTCAACGATCTCTTCCCCGGTACCGATAAGTGACCTATCAGCACCCCCGCTCCAAACGATTAGCCGTAGTGCTTAACCTTAAGCGAAGAGAAGAAAAAGAAGCGCTGCAGCGCTGGGGCGATATTGAGCAGCGTCTGACCGCCGAAAAAGACAAACGAACGCAGCTGGACACGTACGCTCAGGAATATCGACGCCAGATTACCAGCCCAGCTGACCAGAGTGTTGCTGCCGGACAAATACACAACTCTCTCGAATTTATTGGTCAGATAGAAACTGCTCTGGCGCAGCAGGACAACCAACTCAAGGAACTTGAGGCACTCAGTCAGCGTGCACGGGACGCCTATTTAGAGGTTCATCATAAAGCCGATGCGATGGAAAGTATGATCGATAAGCTCGAAGAAGAACATAAGCTGTCTATCAGTCGTGCTGAGCAGCGTGAAGCGGACGAGTGGGCAAACCGTCGTCGCTGATTATCCAAATCCTATATTTCTTGACTTTCATACCTTCATTCATTGATCTACAAAAAAAACGACACATCGTGTGGCAGCTCACAGATTGCCTACTAATCTTAAGGTCATGTCCATGACCGGAATGAAACCATGACCGACACCAGCCCAGTTAACTGCGGTAGTCGTCTGAGCATTGATCAGGCTGAAGCGCTCCTGGAGAAGCTTGAAACTGCTGTTCAGGCGGGAGGGGATGTTGTTCTTGATGGCAGTGAAGTGCAGTACTCGGATACAGCGGGTTACCAGCTTCTGATCAGCCTCCGAAAAACACTGGAAACTACGGGAAACAGCATTCAATGGCATGCGGTCTCTGACAATATCCGGGAGATAACGGGCTACCTTGGCCTCAAGCAGGCGATAAACCTGCCAGATTAATTATTCGTTTACTAAGAGGGAGTACTCCTATGACGAGTATTTTAGCGGTCGATGATTCGGCATCCATGCGTCAGATGGTGAGCTTCACACTGAAAGGTGCGGGCTTTGACGTACGCGAAGCGACTGACGGTGTGGAGGCGCTAGAAATCGCTAAAACTGAGAGCTTTGACCTGGTGCTGACTGACGTAAATATGCCAAATATGAATGGCATTGAGTTGGTTAAGAACCTTCGTCAACTCGATAACTACAAGTTTACTCCAATGTTAATGCTCACCACCGAATCCGCAGGTGACATGAAAATGCAGGGTAAACAGGCTGGTGCTACCGGCTGGATTGTGAAGCCGTTTAATCCGGATCAATTGCTGAGTACGATCAAGCGCGTTCTGGGGTAAGCACATGAGTGTCGATCTGTCGCAATTCCATCAGGTGTTTTTCGAAGAAAGTTTCGAAGGCCTCGACATAATGGAAAGTGAGCTGCTGGATATGGACCCGGCAGATGTTGATGACGAAACCGTTAACAATATCTTCCGTGCCGCTCATTCCATTAAAGGTGGTGCCGGCACATTCGGTTTTATGCCGGTGTCCGAGTTCACTCACGTTCTCGAAACCTTACTGGATGAAATACGCTCCGGAAAGCGCTCTATGGAGCCTCGCTATGTCGACCTGTTTTTGCAGTCGGTCGATTGCCTGCGCGGCATGTTATCCGATATGCAGGAAGGTAACGATCCAGAGACAGAGCGACCGGCAGAACTCCGTAAAGAATTTGAAGTTATTCTCGGCATGGAGCAGGAAAGCGCTCCAGAAGAGGCTGCTTCAGAGCCTGATGAAAAAGATGGCGGCTGGTTGATTGACGTTCAACCGCATACCGACCTTCTGATGACGGGTAACGAACCCTTCCGTATGTTCCGTGAATTACGCGAACTGGTCGGGGAAGACAATTTTGAAGTCACTGCCGATATAGACAGCGTCCCTGAACTGAGCAGTCTGGCACCGGAAGAGTGTGTCATGAACTGGCAGATTAAAGTCACTACTTCAGTTCCACTCGATGATATTAAAGCGATTTTTGAATGGGTAGAAGACGAGTGTGATCTGACGTACTCGCCGTTGGTGGGTACTTCCGAAGTAGAAGCAGAGAGTAGTGCTGTAGATGCTACCGGAACACCTGCTGCTGGACAATTACCTGAGGCAGCCGCAGTTGCGTCACCTGAAAAAACTGCGGTTGTGGCTGAGGCTCAGAAATCCGCGAAGCCGGCAAAAGCTCCGAAGAAGGCCGCCGAAAGCTCATCGATCCGTGTGTCTATCGATAAAGTAGACAGCCTGATCAATATGGTCGGTGAGTTGGTGATTACCCAGTCGATGCTGGGTCAGCTTGGACAGGACTTTGATCTGAGCCGCCTTGCAAAACTGCAGGAAGGCTTGTCTCAGCTGGAACAGAATACGCGCGAACTGCAGGAAAGCGTCATGAAAATACGCATGATGCCGATCAGTTTTGCCTTCAGTCGCTTCCCGCGCCTGGTGCGGGATCTGGGTGGTCAGCTCGGTAAGAAAGTGATTCTCGAAACCATCGGCGAGCAGACTGAACTAGACAAAACGGTGATGGAAAAAATCAACGATCCTCTCGTACACCTCGTTCGTAACTCAATGGATCACGGACTTGAGACAACAGAAAAGCGTATCGCTGCCGGTAAATCTGAAGAGGGTACCATCACCCTGAATGCGTACCACCAGGGCGGAAATATCGTTATTGAAGTCGCGGATGACGGCGCTGGCCTGAACGAAGACCGGATTCTGAAAAAAGCGATCGAAAAAGGTCTGGTACCAGAGAATAACAGCCTTACTCCAGAGGAAATACACAACCTTATTTTCCTGCCAGGGTTCTCAACAGCAGAAGCGGTGAGCGATATTTCTGGCCGTGGTGTTGGTATGGATGTGGTACGTAGGAATATCCAGGCGCTGAATGGCAGTATTGAAGTCAAGTCTCAGCGTAACGTGGGTTCTACCTTCATTATTCGCTTACCACTGACACTCGCCATTCTCGATGGACAACTCGTTAAGGTCTGTGAAGAAACGTATATCTTCCCGCTGGTATCGATTGTTGAATCCATCCAGATTCACAGGTCTTCACTGAATCATGTCACTGGCAGCCAGTACGTCATGCAGTTGCGTGATGAATATATTCCGATTGTAAGACTCGACCAGATCTTTGGTCTGCGTGATGACAAAGATGTTGTCGATGAAATGATGCTGGTGGTTGTTGAAGGCGATAACGAAAAAATCGGCATCGTGGTCGATGATCTTCTGGGCCAGCAGCAGGTTGTTATTAAGAGTCTTGAACAGAATTATCAGAAAGTGTCCGGTATTTCGGGCGCCACAATTCTGGGTGATGGAACCGTTGCTTTAATTATCGACATTTCCAGTATCGGTAAAAATATTGTTCCTGTTAAACGAAACCAGAACCGCTCTGAACGAGCTGCATGAGGTCCGGGATGGAAGAGCTTAAGAAAGAGATAGTTTTGCCTGAAGGTGACATCGGTGACGAGCAGCAATACCTGACGTTCATCATGTCAGGTGAAGAGTACGGTGTAGATATTCTGGCAGTACAGGAAATTCGTGGCTGGGAAGAGCCAACACTCATACCTAATGCGCCATCGTATATTCGGGGTGTGATCAATCTGCGTGGAACCATCGTCCCTATCATGGATTTGCGCCTGAGATTCGGGCTGGACGAGGCAGATTATACCGCAACGACTGTGGTCATTATTCTGAAATTTGAAAGCGACAACGGTGAGCGCGTGATGGGTATTGTTGTCGATGCTGTATCCGATGTTTATACCATTGCCGACGAAGACACCCGTCGACCTCCAGAACTGACGGAGGACGACAACTCAGATTTTATTAAAGGTCTGGTGAACGTGAACGAGAAGATGGTCATTCTGCTCGATGTAGAAGAGCTACTGATGCTACGCATGGGTATGGCTGCAACTCCTTATTCTATTGATGAAGATTAACTGCCGTAAGGTATTTGCCTGAAGAAGGTACAGGAAGGTAACTATGAGCTTTTTCCGCAATATCATTTCCGGTGGCGCAGCCATCGACCCTAATAAAATCCGTGAAATGGAAGGGAAGCTGGCTGCGATTGAGAAAAGTCAGGCTTCTATCGAATTTAAGCCGGACGGAACGATTGTCACAGCAAATCAGAATTTTCTGGATGCGATGGGCTACCGTCTGGAAGAAATACAAGGCCAGCACCACAGTATTTTTGTGTCGGCTAAGTACGCTAAAACGCCAGAATACGCGGCCTTCTGGAATTCTCTGGCACGCGGAGATTTTCAGACGGCGGAGTTTGAGCGCTTTAACAAAGCAGGCGAGAGTATCTGGATTCAGGCGACGTATAACCCAATCTTTGATGAAACCGGCAAAGTGGTGAAGGTTATTAAGTACGCAACCGACATTACAGAGCAGAAACGTCGGAATATTGATTACGCGGGCAAAGTAGAAGCCATCAGTCGTGCCCAGGCCATGATTGAGTTTACGCCAGAGGGTGAGATCCTGACCGCGAACGATAATTTCCTGAATACCTTGGGTTATCAGCTTAGTGAGATTCAGGGGAAGCATCATCGCATGTTCGTAAAACCAGAGTATGCAAACAGCCCTGAATACGCAGAATTCTGGAAGAAGCTTGGCCAAGGTGAGTTCAGTGCCGATGAATTTGAGCGTGTTGCGAAAGATGGCACCTCTGTCTGGATTCAGGCGACTTATAACCCCATCCTTAATGATGATGGGGATGTTGTTAAAGTCGTGAAATTTGCCTCAGACATCACCGAGCAGAAAGCCAGGGCTGCGCTGAACGAGAAAAATGCACAGATTGCCAGCGCACTGAAGTTGTGCCAGGCAACCGTGATGATGGCAGATAATGATCTCAATATCGTTTATATGAACGATGAGATGGTTAAAATGCTTCAGAATCGCGAAGCAGATATCCAGAAGCATCTCAGTAACTTCAAAGTGTCGGAGTTAATCGGCACTAACGTCGATAGCTTTCATAAAAAGCCGTCGCATCAGCGTGGCATTCTTAAGGCTCTTGATAAGCCCATTGAAACCCAGCTTTCATTCGATGATGTTAAGTTCGATCTGACCGCATCGCCATGGTACGACGCAGATGGTAATCGCATCGGCACCGTGGTTGAGTGGGTTGATATGACCGATATTCTCAAGGCTCGGGAAGAAGAAAAGCGTATTTCAGACGAGAACCTTCGGGTACGCCAGGCTCTCGACTCTGTCAGCACGAATGCCATGATTGCGGACACTGACGGCAACATCATCTATATGAACGAAGCCGTTGAAAATATGATGAAGAATTCTGAAGCGGATCTGCGTAAAGATCTGCCTTCATTTAATGCCTCGGCCTTAATGGGCGCGAATATCGATACATTCCATAAGAACCCTGCGCATCAGCGCTCTATGCTGGCCGCCTTAACACAGACCTATAAAACTCAGATTGAAGTCGGCGGCCGTCACTATGCGTTGATCGCTAACCCAATTATTAACGACAGTAATGAGCGTTTGGGGACGGTGGTTGAGTGGACTGACCGAACTATCGAAGTCCGCGCTGAGCGTGAAATCGATGCCATTGTTGAGGCAGCCGCAGGCGGTGATCTGTCCCGTCGTATCGATACGATCGGTAAACAAGGTTTCTTCCTTGGTCTGGCAGAAGGGCTTAACCGCCTTCTTGGTATTGCCGATGACGTGGTTAATGACACCGTGCGTATCTTTGATGCACTGGCGCATGGCAATCTGACCCGCAAAATCGAAACTGATTACATGGGGTCATTTGGCAAGCTCAAGCAGGACGCCAACTCAACGGTTGAGCGCCTGACTGAAATAATGACCCGTATCCGTGAGTCTGCATCGACCGTTGCTACCGGTGCCAGTGAAATCGCTCAGGGCAATGCGGATCTGAGTAAGCGTACTGAGTCGCAGGCATCCAGCCTGGAAGAAACGGCTTCCAGTATGGAAGAAATGACTAGTGCAGTGAAGCAGACCAGTGAAAACTCGGTACATGCCAATGAGCTGGCAAGTTCTGCGAAGAACAAAGCCGAAGAAGGTGGTGAGGTTGTCGAGAAAGCCGTCACTGCGATGGATGAAATTAATCAGGCCAGTAAGAAGATCTCAGACATTATCGGTGTGATTGATGAAATCGCCTTCCAGACGAATCTGCTGGCATTGAATGCTGCTGTAGAGGCGGCGCGTGCAGGTGAGCAGGGCCGTGGATTTGCGGTTGTGGCAGGTGAAGTCCGGAATCTGGCTCAGCGCTCAGCTGGTGCTGCGAAAGAGATCAAGGATCTGATCCGCGACAGTGTGGATAAGGTTGAAGCAGGGACGTCTCTGGTGAATGCATCGGGTAAAACCCTGAATGAAATTATCGGCGCAGTTGATCGTGTATCAGCTATGATCCAGGAAATCAGTACTGCGGCTGCTGAGCAGTCTGCGGGTATTGATCAGGTGAACAGCGCGGTTGCCCAGATGGATGAAATGACGCAGCAGAACGCTGCTCTGGTTGAGCAGGCAACGGCGGCGGGTGAGGCCATGGCCGGTCAGGCTCAGGGAATGACCCAGTTAATGGAATTCTTCACAGTTGATGCATCTTTCGCCTCCGGGTCTATGTCGATGGATGCACCCGTTGCGGCAGCACCTGCTCCAGCTGCTGCTCCAAAGGTGGCACCTGCTCCATCTGCGTCAGCTGCCGACCAGGGGGGATTGTCGGTGAGTAACTTTGACGACGACTGGGAAGAGTTTTGATCAGGTATGAACGCACATGTGTCTGATAAGCCACTGTTAGCCGACAAAGAGTTTTTAATGACAGAGCGCGATTTTGACGAAATCGCCGCTCTTGCTCTTAAGCATACAGGGATTGTTCTGGGCCGTCATAAAGCAAATATGGTGTATGGACGTATCGCTCGCAGGCTGCGTCAGACGGGGTACCGGAACTTTGCTGATTATCTGGAGTACCTGAAAGACAACTTTCGGGATGAATCGACTAATTTCATCAACTTAATTACAACCAATCTGACGTCTTTTTACCGGGAGTCGCATCACTTTGATTTCTTAAGAGATACGGTCATTCCGGAATTGAAGAAAAAATCAGATAAGAAGGTGAGAATCTGGTCTTCTGGTTGTTCCATCGGACAAGAGGCGTACACCATCGCCTTCACTCTGGCTGAAGCGCATATGGCTTCAGCGTTTGACGTGAAAATCCTGGCGACTGATCTGGATTCTAACGTCGTCAGTACGGGCGCTGAGGGAGTCTACTCTGCAGACAGTCTGATGTCTGTGCCAGATGATGCTGTCGAAAAATTCTTTGAAAAGAACCGGACTGGTAACCAGGTCCGCGTGAGAAAGAGCATACGTGATCTCGTGCATTTTAAACGTCTGAACCTCCTGGAAGGTTGGCCAATGAAAGGCAAATTCGACGTTATTTTTTGCCGTAATGTCGTGATTTATTTCAATCGAGAAACTCAGAAAACCCTGTTCAATCGCTATGCTGATTATCTACCGGTAGGGGGCTATCTGATCATAGGTCACTCAGAATCACTGAACGGTCTTACAGACCGCTTCAAGTCGCTGGGTAATACCATATACCAGAAAATTTACTAAGGGATCTGCCTATGCATCAGCGCCCACCCGAACCGAAACCTCTCAGTGGTTTTGAGCATGTCGCGCGATACTGGGACGGGGTTCACAACACCTGGGCCGCCAAAATTCTTCCCGGTGAACTATACGTTTCGACACAAGGAGAGATGATTGCGACCGTTTTAGGGTCTTGTGTCTCAGCGTGTATTCGTGATCGTAAGCTGGGAATCGGCGGAATGAACCACTTTATGCTTCCGGAGCAGAGTGAGCACTCCAGTGATGTCTGGGGGTCCAACCCGGTGACTCAGAACTCACGTTACGGTACCTGGGCGATGGAATTTCTGATCAACGAAATACTCAAGCGCGGTGGGCGACGACAGAACCTTGAAGTGAAGCTATTCGGTGGCGGCCAGATGATTGCGTCTATGAGTGATATTGGTCAGCGCAATATTTTATTTGTGTATAACTACCTGCACAACGAAGGGCTTGAGATTGCCAGCGCAGATGTTGGCGATGTGTACGCCCGCAAGGTTTTGTATTTCCCCGATACAGGCTCGGTCAAGATGCGTCGTATTTCTAACGTTAAGAACGATACATTGATGAAACGTGAAACCGAATACAGCCGCAAAGTTAAGATGGAAGATATGGAGCAGGGAGACAGCGGTATTGATCTCTTTTGAGGGGGAGTTGTATGAGTAAAATTAAGGTATTGATCATTGATGATTCCGCTCTCATCAGAAAAATGCTTCGTGAAGTGTTTGACAGCACCGAGGACATCGATGTTGTCGGAGTAGCCAGCGACCCATTGATCGCACGCGACAAAATTAAACAGTTGAATCCGGATGTCATTACGCTTGATATTGAGATGCCGAGAATGGATGGGTTGCAGTTTCTCAGCAACCTGATGCGCCTTCGACCAATGCCGGTAGTGATGGTATCGACCCTCACCGAAAAGGGTGCACCTGAAACACTTGAGGCGCTTGAAATGGGCGCAGTTGATTACATCTGTAAGCCTAAAGCACATAGCCCTGACGAGTTTTACGAATTTGCAGAAGCACTGTGCGATAAAGTCCGGATTGCTTCGCAGGCGCGTGTCGTTGCAGTTGAAACGACAAGAAGCCAGAAAGCGACACGAGTCGTGACGCGTGAAACGAACGATAACTACAAACGCATTATTGCCGTGGGATCATCAACAGGTGGTACAGAAGCAATCTCAGAGGTTCTCTCGTCACTACCCGTTAACTGTCCACCGATAGTGATCAGTCAGCATATTCCTGAAGTCTTCAGTGCCTCGCTGGCGAAGCGTCTGGATAACCGCTATCCGATGGAAGTACTCGAAGCCAGGAATGATCTTGAGGTAACTCCAGGTCGCGTGATCATTGCTCAGGGCGGGCGTCATCTTCGCTTCAGGCGGAAAGGTGATCAGCTGTTTACCATCGTGGACGATGGGCCGAAACAGAATCTGCATAAACCCTCGGTAGAGGCAATGTTTGATTCACTGCTACAGGTTGCGGGTGGTAAGCGCCTGGTGGCTGTGATGCTGACGGGTATGGGCGCCGACGGAGCAGTTGCCATGAAGCGTCTTCATGACGCTGGTGCGCTGACGATGGCCCAGGATGAAGCCTCTTCCGTTGTTTGGGGGATGCCTAAATCAGCGTATGAGCTGGGTGCGGTTGACGAACTGATTCCTTTGACAGGAATTGCGTCAGAAATGATTAAAAAAGCACGATTGTTATGACCACTTTTTGTGGCTTGTGCTAAACCTAATGTACGAGATTTATTTCAGGAGATAGTCGCATGTCTGTACGTGCATCATTGGCGGGTAACGGCCAGGAACTGGTTATTCAGGTTGACGGACGTTTTGACTTCAGCGCTCATCAGGAGTTTCGCGATGCGTATGAAAGTGCAGCGCAGGTGCGGAAATACATTGTCGATCTGGGCGGCGCTACTTACCTCGACAGTTCCGCGTTGGGTATGCTGCTTCTTCTGCGCGACCACGCGGGTGGAGACCACTCTGAAATATCAATTACGAACTGTAATGACGATGTTCGTAAGATCTTGGCAATCTCTAACTTCGAGCAACTTTTCACAATTCAGTAACAGGTAATCATGACCGCTTATAAGGTCCTGATCGCGGACGATAACAGCGTTGACCGCAAGGTGTTATCGCGAGTAGTCCGCAACCAGGGAAACGAAGTAATAGAAGCAACAAATGGATTTGAAGCGGTAGATATCTTCACGGAGCATCGCCCTGATATTGTTTTGATGGACGTAATGATGCCCGGCCTCAACGGAAAAGAGGCCACCCGCCAGATCAAATCCATAGCCGAAGAAGATTTCGTTCCGGTGATTTTCCTGACGTCGCTGTCGGATGCCCAGAGTCTTGCCGACTGTCTCGAATCAGGTGGCGATGACTTTCTCACTAAACCATACAACCATGTTGTGCTTCAGGCGAAAATCGATTCGTATCACCGCATGTCCGAAATGCATAGAACATTGCTTAATCAGCGTGATGAAATCGCGCGGGTTAACCGGCACATGCTGCAGGAACAGCGGGTCGCTAAAGCGGTATACGATAACGTAGCGCACGCAGGTTGCCTGACATCCCCGAATATCCGTTATGAGCTTTCTCCGTTAGCTGTGTTTAATGGTGACGTACTACTTGCAGCGCGTAAGCCGGGTGGCGGCATGCATGTGTTACTCGGAGATTTCACCGGGCACGGACTTCCTGCTGCGATTGGCGCTATGCCCATGGCTGATATTTTTTACGGTATGACCGCAAAAGGTTTCGGTCTGCGTGAGGTACTCCGAGAGATTAATCAGAAGCTTAAAAGCATTCTTCCGGTGGGGTTCTTCTGCTGTGCCGCTGCCGTTGATCTGGCACCTGATCGGCAGGCAGCCAGCGTCTGGATGGGAGGCGTTCCGGACTGCTACCTGCTGCGCAACGATGGTGAGATGATCGAGACATTGTCTTCTCGCCATCTACCTCTCGGTGTGATGTCTGCCGACAAGTTCAATGATCAGATGACTGAATTCCCAATGGCGAACGGTGATCGTTTGTTTCTCTGGTCGGACGGAATTATTGAAGCGCGTAATTCCGAGGGCGAAATGTTTGGGCAGGAAAGGCTGATAAATGTTGTACGCGATTCGGCTCATGCCAGCGATGTCTATGATGATATTCAGCGCGCAGTAGATGAGTTTGTTGACGGTTCGGAGCAGGATGATGACACTACACTGATCGAAGTGGTCATGGATGATGCACTTCGCGAAGATAAGGAAAGCGCGGTCACAAAAGCCGGGATATCCCAGGGGCCGCGTGACTGGAGTATGGAATACCGCCTTGAAGCTTCGACCCTGAAGTCGTTTAATCCAGTACCGTTGATGAATCACATTATGATGGAGGTTCCGGGGTTACGGGCGATTGGCGGGCAGTTGTACACTGTTGTTGCTGAGCTATTCTCTAACGCCTTTGAGCACGGCGTATTAGGGCTACACTCTTCAATGAAGCAATCTCCAGATGGGTTTATGGAATATTACCGTCAGAGAGAGAAGCGTGTGGCTGAGCTTGAGGAAGGTTTCGTCCGTATTAATATGCATCATACCGGAGTGGGTGATAGCGGTACTCTGACACTGACCCTGGAAGATAGCGGTGATGGTTTTGATTACAAGGGCCATAACAGAGTGGAAGGTAGCGGGAATAATTACTCGGGAAGGGGTATCCCGCTTATTGAAAGCATCTGCGATTCGATTGAGTATCGCGGCAAAGGTAACGAAGTATCTGTAGTCATTCATTGGCCACTGGAGCAGGCGACATGATTGATCTTGAGTCGCTGAACATGCTTAAGGACATCATGGAGGAGGAGTTTCAGCCTCTTATTGAACTGTATATCCGTGATAGTGACAGACGCTTCCCTGCGATGCGTAAGGCACTGAGTGAGGGGGATTGTGAAAGCCTCCGCATGACTGTGCATAGTCTTAAAGGCGCTAGCAGCAATGTTTGCGCGGTTGATTTCGCAGAGCAGGCATATACTGTAGAAAAAATGGCGATTGATGGTGCTCTGGACCAACTCCCTGGTGCGATAGATGCGCTGGAGCAGTCTTACCAGCAGGTGCGTCAACAATTGAGCGCTCTTGTTTGATTTCCTGAAGTCTATTCAATCATAAAACTGGCCCATCTTTTGCGATATCCCCGGTAACCCAGATAACAGGAGACCGGGATGAACCCTTCTCTTCCAAACAGCCCGATGGCGTCACTACTGATGTCGCTTGGCGGAAATATCGACTTTCAGGACCTGAAACTCAGTGGTGACGGGGCCTCTGGCCTGAGTGACTTTTCAAGTTTGCTTGATGAGATGCAGCTTCAACCGCTGGATACAGAAAAAACTGGCGGCATACCTTCGGCCCTGGCGGCAATCTCAGAGGGGCAAAATCTGCCGCTGGACTTGCCGCTCGGTTTATCAGGCGACAAGGACACCGCATTGTCGGGGGAAAGCCTCTCGCTTCTCTCTACTGGTGAGCCTGTTGATACATCAGGCCAGGAGCTGATGGGCGACACCCTGATGGCTCAGATTCAGAAAGGAAAAGACATTTCAGTGCGTTACGCCGATACAGAAGTGGCGTCAGGCGGTCATATAGCTGAAGACTTTGACGGTGCTGATCTTGATGCATCGGCTAATGTTACACTAGCCACGCCTTCGGATCGTGTGACAGATACTGCTTCACCGCTTGCGGCCGCGACTGTCTCGCCGATGGCGAATGCGATACGCAGCCAGAACTCTGGCGAGATGCGCCAGCAGAGTGATCAGAGAATCTCAGGTAAGCCGCAACTTGCCGCCGCGACTGCTAATGGCGCTGAACCCGTTCCAGAAGAAGCCGAGAGTGAACTGGTCAGTGACGTATTTAAACCAGTCACTGCCGATGATACGCGCCTGGAAACGTCCGGTTTTAGAGAGAGTATGCTGAACAGTCAGGGAGGGTCATCGACGGCACAAGCCTCTGTAACGCCTGCAACGGTTCAGTCTCAGCCAGCCGCAGCGACGACCGCTGCCGCCGCTAATGCAGACATGATTAATGCAGAGAGCCCAACCGAAGAACTCGTCTCAGAAGACTACAGTTTTGAGGAAGGTTTTGAGCAGAAGCTCCAGCGCCAGTTCCGGGAGAAACTGGAATTTGGGCAGGACCGTAGGGAGTGGACGCCAGCGTTAGGTGCTCGCTTGGTGACTATGGTCGCGAACGATGTTCAGCAGGCGCGTATTCAGCTTGACCCTCCTGAGTTGGGCAGCCTCGAAATCCGTATGCAGGTACAGAACGATCAAGCCAGTGTCCAGGTGTCTGCACAGAGTCACCAGGTGAAAGATGTACTCGACAACAGCGCCCAGCGGCTGCGGGATGCACTTGCTGCTGAGGGTATTGAGTTGAGTGAGTTCAGTGTTTCTGCCGACAGTGGTGGTCAAGGAAGGGACGGTGCTTCTGATAACTCTGACGGCTCAAATGCGGGTTTTGCTGGCGGATCTGGCGCTGAAGGGGAGGAGGTAGTCGGCATAAATCAGGCTCATACACCGGCCCCTGATTCTCTACTGGATACATTCGCTTAGTCAGATTACTCAGGCCTGTAGTCTTTACTTCAGGCCTGATATTCCCCTATCACTTCGTTGACTGAGACTTCGGCTCGTTAGCTCGTTCGCATCCTCAGTTTGATTAGCCAATTCCATCGGCTACCCCATCATTTTACTTCTACACTGAAGTCAGACTTATCGTAGAGTTTTGATGTCATTTTTTTGGCGAAAAAACGTGGCACAAGCTTTGCAAATTTGACTTCATACAGGAGATTCCGAATGGCAAAAGAACAGGACCTCAAGCTGGAAGGTCAGGAAGGTGAAGAAGAACAGTCGGGTGGTGGTAAGAAAAAGCTCATCATCATCATCGCCATTGTTCTGATCGTCTTACTGGCGGGCGGCGGTGCAGCAGCCTTCTTCTTACTCGGTGGAGAAGAGGAAGAGGTTACAGACGAAGAAGTGGTCGAAGAGGTCGTTGAAGAGCCTGAAATTCCTGCGGTGTACGTCAAACTGAAACCAGAATTTGTCATCAGCTTCCAGGTCGGTACGCGTCAGAGATATGTACAGGCAAGCATCGAAATAATGACGCGTCAGCAGTCGATCGTTGATGCTCTTGAGTTACATGAACCCATGGTGAGAAACGAGGTGATCAATATCGTCAGCCGCCAGGAGTTCGCGAAATTACGAACAGCCGAAGGACGGGTTGCTCTGCAAAATGCGTTGAAAAGCGCTATCACGGAAATGATGGAACGGGAAGCAGGCTCTGACGGTGTCGAAGCTGTGCTGTTTACCAACTTTGTAATGCAGTAGGAATTAAGTGTGCAGGATTTACTGTCGCAAGATGAAATTGATGCCTTATTGCATGGTGTAGACGACGGCGACATTGGCCCCGAAGAAGAGGTCGATGCGGCCGGAATCAAATCCTACGATCTCACCAGCAACGACCGCATCGTCCGCGGACGTATGCCAACGCTGGAAATGATCAATGAGCGATTTGCACGTTACACCCGCATTAGCATGTTTAATTTTCTGCGTCGTAGCGCTGATGTTGCTTCCGGCGGTGTGCAGATAATGAAATTTGGTGAGTACATACACACTCTGTATGTACCTACCAGTCTGAATCTGGTGAAAATGCGTCCCTTGCGTGGTACGGCACTATTTATTCTCGATGCCAAGCTGGTTTTCAAACTGGTGGATAACTTTTTTGGCGGCGATGGGCGTCATGCAAAGATTGAAGGGCGTGAATTTACGCCGACAGAGGTTCGGGTTGTTCAGTTGATTCTGACGCAGGTATTCAACGACATGATGGAAGCCTGGTCGCCGGTGATTCCTGTGGAATTTGAATACGTGGGTTCGGAAGTAAATCCAGCCATGGCCAATATCGTCAGTCCAAGCGAAGTCGTAGTTGTCAGTACCTTCCATATTGAGCTTGATGGCGGTGGTGGTGACCTCCACCTGACTATCCCTTATTCGATGATTGAACCGATGCGCGAGGTTCTGGACGCTGGTTTCCAGAGTGACGTGGACGACGTTGATGAACGTTGGCAGCAGTCGCTGCGTGAGGACATCCTCGAGGCTCCCGTCGAAATACACGGAACACTGGCGCAGCGCGACATTACACTACGAGAAGTTGCCGCATTAAAAACCGGCGATGTCATACCGATTGAAATCCCCGAAGACTTTGTGTTGGAAGCGAATGGCATTCCAATCTTTACCGGGAAAATGGGCATATCCAATGAGAATCTGGCTGTCAAAATTAAAGAACAGATTTCTCACAGAAAACGCTGACAGGAGCAGGTTATGAGTGACGAAAAAGATCAGGATCAGTCACCCGAAGAAGAATTAGATCCTCAGAAACTTGCTGATGAAGTAGCGGGTGGTATTGAAGAGGCCAGCGGCGAGGAAAGTGCAGCGGAAGGTGAAGAAGATGATCAGGCGCTGGCCGATGAGTGGGCCGCTGCCATGGAAGAAGCGGGAGAAACAGATGAAGAAGAACCTGAACCAGAGCCTG
>NZ_DDKU01000171.1:0-13432 GCF_002339775.1 Thalassolituus sp. UBA2590 | reverse complement strand
AGATATTCATCAATTACTCCATCAGGCAGCCACTGAACCCGGCATGCCAATCCTGTCTTATTATTCAAACCTGCCGTTACAATAATACGCTGGTCAGCCGATGTCATTGCCCGCGTCGTCTTCCCGCCGGTGGGAGTCGACAAACCGTATCGCATCTGCGACACCGTCCCGCACCCGTTGACGTGTCATCATCAGCTCATCCGGAGACATGTAAAACGCCATATCCACCTCATACCGGATGTATTTAGGTGGGAGCCTGTTGAGAGCTACGCAAGCAATATCAGCCATAACGCCGGTCGACACATCACGCCCCGCGGCATGCAGTTGAGTGACGATTTCTTCGGCCACCATCTGCTCGTAGTAGTTACGGATACTGTCAGAAAAACTCATGAAACCTCCCGTCCGGCGTGACTATCTGATTTCAGAATAGCAGCTCCCCGGTTAAGTGCTTTACTTTAGGTCAGGTAATCAATGAGATCTGAAAATATGCGAATCGTAAGCGACATCATGACCCGCGACGTCAAAACACTCGGCACCGGATCAACTCTGCGCGATGCCGAAGAGTTGATGCGTGAACACCATGTACGACATATTCCGGTCGTCAGTGATACAGGCGCCATAAAGGGCGTACTGAGTCAGAAAGAATTCCTGCGGGAAGCGTTCCGGATTACGGATAAGTTCGGTGCCCACCATCTGCAGGACTATCTTGCGAAAACTCCTGTTCTGGACTGTCTCGACCGAGAAGTCGAGACCCTGCCAGCGGATACGCCGCTGAAAACCACGGGTGAACGATTAAGGGCTGAAAAAGAAGGATGCCTGCTGATCGCCGATGACGCAGGCAACCTGCTCGGCATTGTTACCTCACAGGATTTCGTCAGACTGGCGCTGGATCTTCTGGACTGACCAGCCCAGAAGTACAGCCGTAATTTTACTGATCGCCGGGTTTCTTCCAGCCAGCGATATTGCGCTGTTTACCGCGGGCAACCGCCAGCTCGTCAGCACCAACATCCTTAGTAATGGTCGAGCCTGCCGCTACTGTCGCGCCGTCGCCCACCGTCACTGGCGCAACCAGTGACGAGTTGGAGCCGATAAAAGCACCATCCCCGATCTCAGTCCTGAATTTATTCACACCGTCATAGTTGCAGGTGATGGTACCGGCTCCGATGTTTGCTCCCTCACCAATGACCGCGTCACCTATGTAGGTAAGATGATTCACTTTAGAGCCTTTACCGATCCGTGATTTCTTCACTTCGCAGAAATTGCCCACACGAGCACCGTCCGCCAGTTCAGCACCAGGACGCAGCCGGGCGTAAGGGCCAAGATTACAGGCCTGAGCCACAACGGCTTCCTCTATATGGCAAAAACTTTCAACCTGAACACCTTTGCCTAGTTTACTGTTACGGATCACGTTGTAAGCACCGATCTGAACATCGTCGTCAAGGATGACATCACCCTCGAATACGCAGCCAACGTCAATACTCACGTTACGCCCCACCGTCAGAGTACCGCGAACATCGATTCGTGCAGGGTCCGCCAGAGCCACCCCCTGCACCATCAGGCTGTCAGCCTGCTGACTCTGGAACTCCCGCTCAAGAGCTGCAAGTTGGCGACGGTCGTTCACGCCTTCAACTTCTGTTGCTGACGAAGGCTGTAATGCATTTACGGCCACACCATCAGCAACAGCCATAGCGATAACGTCCGTCAGGTAGTATTCACCCTGCGCATTATCCGCCGACAACGCTGGTAGCCAGCGTTTCAGATAACGCGCAGGCATGGCCATGATGCCGGTATTGACCTCGCAGATCTGTCGCTGTTCATCGCTGGCATCTTTATGCTCAACAATAGCCTGCACTTCATTCTTATCGTTGCGAACGATGCGGCCGTAGCCGGTCGGGTCGTCAAGGGTTACGGTCAACAGAGCCAGTGCATTCTCAGCAACGGCAACCATACCTGCCAGGGTTTCAGTGCGGATGAGAGGAACATCTCCGTACAATACGAGAACCAGCGCATCATCAGAAATATCTGGCAAAGCCTGCGCGACAGCGTGCCCTGTGCCCTTCTGCTCCATCTGAACCGCCCAGGTCAATGGGCGGTCAGTGAACATCTCACGGACAAACTCAGCACCGTGACCAATGACAACATGCTGGGTGGCGCCATCGAGCTGCTCAGCAGCATCCAGTACGTGACCCAGCAGTGGCTTCCCAGCCAGACGATGCAGCACCTTAGGGAGATCAGACTTCATCCGCGAGCCTTTGCCCGCTGCCAGAGTAACAACTGCCAATGTCATATTGATTGCCCACATGTTTCAGAATCAGCCGCGTATTGTAGAGAGGCCCCATCGCGTTGCAACAAAGCAACATACTTCTGTCATGGCACTGCTTAAAATCAAAATCCCTTCAGACTTCCCTAAACAGGTCAATTCCTGCAAAATAAGGGTTATGCAAAGCCATATCGGGCCCGTATGGCTTATTCAAACCCTACAATGTCACAATTATGACCAGTGTCATATTAGGGAGGAATACCGCTCTGATACCTTTATCAAAACGCTGGTCACTGGCCCGAAAATATAATTAACATAAGTTCACAGATCACAAATACGAACAGTTTCTCCCGGCCGCTGACCCCGGAGCAGCTGCTTGAAGGACACCTGGTTCTGGTCAGGTTAAGACAATGGATTGCAGATTCCGCCCATCCTGTTTGGCGAGGCGGTTATAAAAACAATAAAAAAATATCGAGGCTACAATGACTAAAAAAGCGAAACTCACCTGTCGTTTCTTTCCTATCAACGAAATAAACATCGCTAAGCTTGTCGAAATGCACAGCATTTTCACCCGTTTCTACGAGAACGCCGATCTCACAACCTTTATTAAGGATATGAGTGAAAAGAAAGGCGTCATGATCCTGAAGAACAAGACCACCGGGAAAATCGTGGGATTCAGTACTTACAATGAAGTCGAATTGATGCACCAGGGCAAGAAAGCCATTGGCGTATTCACTGGCGATACTATTGTTGAGCCTGAATTCTGGGGCAACAAAACATTGCATACTGCGTTCGCAATGAAAATGCTGAAAGCGAAGATGTTACGCCCTACCACGCCGATGTTCTGGTTACTGATTTCGAAGGGTTACAAAACCTATCTGCTGATGGCCAATAACTTTCAACGCTTCTATCCACGCCACGATCACCACGACCATGAGATGGAAGGTCTGATGCAGCAATACTGCCAGAAGCTGTACCCGACTTACTATAAAGAAGAAGAGAAGATCCTCGACTTCGGCGAGGGCTACCATGCGCTGAAAGAAGATGTCGCGGACATCACGCCTCGCATGCGTGCCAGCAACTCATCCATCCGTTTCTTTGAGGAGCGCAATCCTGAATGGCGTCGTGGCACTGAGCTGCCCTGCGTTGGTGAAACCGGCCTTTCGACGATCGGGATTTTCTTCAAGAAACTGATGCGCAGCACCTTCGGGCGGCGTCGTCCAGCCCGTAAGAACCGTCGTCAGGCGGCATAACACCGCCTACAGCTGGCCTGAAGTGTGACATAGTACGTAATATGCGCCAAAGACACACTCAGACCAGCTGGGGCAATTCAGTTGCCTAAGACTTTATGGTTAAATCGCAGGCCCGTTCTGATCTCCGCACCTGGCGAAGGAAGCACGGATAATAATAAACAATAGTGCCTTTCATCTAATTGTCAGATTCCGGTTTTTTGATACCGGCCAGTGCTGCCGGGCTCAGAGCCTGACACCGATGAAAGTCTTCACCACACAAAGAAAGATACAGGAGCCTGTCAGATGTCTGCTCTGAAGAACCTGACCACGTCGCTGCTTCATTTTGCATCATCCACGCTGACCCGTAAGGGCGCACGAAAATTCATTGACGCCAGTTATGACGTTGAGAGCGCTCAGCGTTCAATTCTTAGCGACACCCTGAACATGGTTGTGGGTGCGGAGTCCGCCGTTAAGCATAGCCTGCGTAAGGATATGACGGTCGAGGAGTTCCGTCAGCAGGTGCCCATCACAGACTACAACTACTGGCACGACATGATTGTCGAGCAGCAGAAGAGCGGTAAGCCGATGCTGACGACCTCAAGCTGTGATCGCTACCAGCCAACATCAGGCTCCACCTCGAAAATCAAATGGATTCCATACACGCGTCCATTTCTGGATCAGGCCGATGAAGCCATCAGCCCATGGATGTCTGACCTGTACGCCAACTTCCCGGGGATAAAGAAAGGCCGTCACTACTGGTCTCTGTCCTGGGTGCCAAGTGACCTGCGTAATCAGGTCAGTGAAAGTATCAACGACGACATGCAACTGCTGCCTTGGTGGAAGCGACTGTTTATGGCCGGCACCATGGCGGTACCCGAAGGCGTATCTCTGGCTGAAAGCTCAGACGAGTCATTCTTCGCGACGTCCTGTTATCTGGTTGCCTGTACTGATCTTTCCTTTATGTCGGTCTGGAGCCCAACCTTCGCCATGAGCCTGTTGCAGGTTATGCAGGAACACCGCGAGAAAATCGCCGAAGTGCTCGAAACTGGCCGATGGGTAGCTCCGTTCGATAGCCTGAAAAATATCGAACCTCCGAAGAATGAGGCTGCCGCCGCTTATATGCGAAAGTGGGACGGAGAAATCACTCCGGCCTTCACCAAAGCTATCTGGCCAAACCTGGCACTGATCAGCTCATGGGACACCTCTTCATCGAAAGGCTGGGCAGAGAAACTGCAGGCGATATTCCCGCACAGCGGCTTCCAGGGCAAAGGCCTATTCGCAACCGAAGGTGTTGTGACCTTCCCAATGGGTGACGAGTATCCACTGGCGTTCACCAGCCACTTCTATGAGTTTGAAGACCTCGATACCAATGAGATTCTGTGCAGCTGGGAACTGAAGAAAGACATGCGCGTGCGGCCAATCATCACGACCGGTAATGGCCTCCTACGTTATCAGACCAAAGATATGCTGCTCGTCACTGACTTTATTAACCAATGTCCTTGCCTGCGCTTTATCAGCCGTATTGACGGTGTTGATATGGTCGGCGAAAAATTATCGCCAGATGCAGCGGTTAAACTGATCGATCACTTCAGTGGCAACATGGGGCTGTCCCCTGTGACCCTGATCGCTATTCCACAGTCAGACCTGCGCGCTAAGCCCGTCTATGGCCTGCTGTGTTCGGGCAGTGCAGATGCTATCGCTGCAAGGGAAACTCTTGGCGCGCAACTGGAAGAGCAACTGAACCAGCACTTCCATTACAAACTTGCACGTGAGTTAGGCCAGTTAGGGCATGCCGAAATGCTGATCGTGCCTGACGCGATGGAAGTGTATACCGAACACAAAATTGCCGGTGGAATGGTCGCAGGCAACATTAAGATTGAACCGCTCGCACTCTGGCAGAACGATCAGATGCCAGGCGCCGTCAGCGACATACTGAGAAACTCAAAACCGGCGGAGGCCGATGCATGAGTCAGCGCTTTATCATTCGCCCTACCATCGAAGAGGATGCACCGGGGCTGAGTGAATTGCTGTCTGATACGCCACAGGAAGGCAGTATTCAGCTGAATTTCGAACGCGAACCCAACTACTTCCATGCCACAGACGTGGGGACAACGACCCGCGACCTCTGGGTGATGGAAGATACCGAACAGCAGCGGGTTGCTGGCGCGTTCAGTATGGGATTCCGGGATGTTTTTGAAAACGGCGAGCGTAAATCTATGCGCTACGGCAGTGACCTGCGTATCCACCGTGATTATCAGGGTGGACGCACGCTGCTGCGTTTTTTTAAAACCGTCAAAAGCCTTATTGGCAGTGATAATTACCAGACCGTCATTCTCGAAGAGAACAAAGCATCTCTCGATACCGTTGGCGGTAACCGCATTAAGGTACAGCCAACATACAATGCGTTTCGTCGTCATCGCACCAATATGATCGAACTGCATCGACGCGAGAAACATGTCATCAATCTTAATATCCGTCGTGCAACGAGCGCTGATATCCCAACGATGCAGGCATTTTTTGATGCCAATGCCCCGAAAAAACAGTTCTACCCATGCTACGACTTCTCCAGAGTAGAAACCGGAGACAGTTACTACCGCGACATTAAACTAAACGACTTCTTGCTGGCGTTTGAAGGCGATGAATTGGTGGGAATGACCGGATTCTGGGATCAGAAGGCCTTTAAACAGACGCGAATCGCGGGATATTCTAAGGCGATTCAGTACGCACGTCCGTTTTACAACGCATACACAAAGATCGCGGGAGGGTTGTCACTCCCACCTGCGGGCTCATTGACCAGCTATATTTATCTGCACTGTAATGTATTTAAAGACAATCGCAGTGATATCTTTGCAGATCTTCTCGCATACGCACGCAAGGAACTGAAAGATAGTGAGTATGATGCCTTAGTCGTTGGCTTCGATACGGAAGACCCTTTGCAAAAGGTAACCGATAAATACAAAAAAGAAGAATTATTCAGCCTTCACTTTATATGTGGCTACGGTGACGACCCAACGCCCGACCTGAACCCTGAAGGGCTGATGTATCTCGAAACTGCGCGCCTGTAGCAAAAAATATTATCTGCCTCAGTAACACCGGCTGCCCGCGCGCTCGCTATTTGCAACAGAGAGCAATATGAAACAGTTGAAATTTTTTATCATCGGCCTGGTTATTCTCGCTGCTGCCGGATACGCCGGATACACCATGTAC
Organism: Thalassolituus sp. UBA2590; assembly: GCF_002339775.1. Lineage (NCBI taxonomy): Bacteria > Pseudomonadati > Pseudomonadota > Gammaproteobacteria > Oceanospirillales > Oceanospirillaceae > Thalassolituus > Thalassolituus sp. UBA2590. Next base: position 6,733 of record NZ_DDKU01000171.1, on the reverse strand, counting down.
ATCAATGCGCCTAAACCTCAGACTCAGGAAGTTAAGGTCGCAATTCCTCAGGTTCCGTACAAAGAGGTGCGTATCTCCACGCAGTCGATCCCTATTTTCAGCCGCGGACGGGTCTCGGCTTCACGCGTCCATAAGATAGCCAGTCAGGTATCTGGCCTGGTGACGGATATTGCTCCGGAGCTGAAAAAAGGCGAAATCGTGAATGCTGACCAGTTGCTCGTTCAGATCGACGAACAGCCTCTTATTCTTGATATAGCCCAGAAGAAAGCGCAACTGACCCAAACAAAGTTACGGCTGGAAGAAACCGAAGCAAATGCACGCGTAGCTCGTCGTCAGGCAGGACGTAACGCATCAGACTACGCGCGCTTCGTACCTCAGCTTGCCTACGCAAACTCACAGGTGGAAGCCGCAGAGGCCGCCCTACAATACGCCTATGACCAATTAGAAAATACTAAAATCAGCTCGCCGATCGAAGGTAAAGTCGTTGATGTGTTCATTAACGAAGGTGATCTGGTACAGACCGGCTCACCGGTTGCGGTCCTGTACGGCATGGATCAGGCTGAAGTTCGTCTACCGCTGAACGACGCTGAGCTTATGATCATCGGTGTTGAAGAAAATACCAGCACTGAGACCGGACCAAGTTTTATGCCTCAGGTGACGTTGCGAGACTACGAGAGTGGCGACGAATGGAGCGGCTACATTGTGCGCACTGACGGTGAGCGCAGTGCTAACCAGCTTCTCTATATCATTGCGCAAGTCAACGGCGATGAAATGTACAGCAATACCGGTCGCTACCTGGTACCAGGCTCGTTCCTTGAAGCTGAAATCCGCGGCCAGGAAATTGAAAATATGCGTATCCTGCCGCGAGAGGTCATCCTCTCTGGTGATGCCATCTGGATGATTAACGCAGACAATACGATTCAGCGCCAGCCTGTGACCATCCGCTATCGCGGCAAGGAATTCGCTTATATTGATACTGCGCTGCCACCGGGCACCCGGGTAGTCGCTGGCAACTTTAACCGTCTTGTCGAAGGCATGACCGTCGAACCAATTCGCAAGAAGTAACCTGCCGGAGGCTGACTTATGAAACAGATCATCCGTTGGTTTGCGGAGAACACCGTTGCTGCCAATCTGTTGATGTTCTGCCTGATTGCCCTGGGCTTGATGGCCGTACCTGAAACACGCAAAGAACTTATCCCCAATGTCACCCTCGACCGCCTTAGCATTCAGACTAAACTGCCAGGTGGTAATGTTGAAACCATTGAAAACAGTGTCTGTAAGGCCATTGAAAATCGCATCTACGATATTCAGGGTACACAAAACCTGACCGCCTTTGCCTATGATGGCTTATGTAGCATGACGGTCGACATCGCCGACGGCTACGAAACCGATAAAATTTCTGACGAAATATCCCGTCGAATTAATGAAGAGGGCCTGCTCCCTGACGACGCCGAAACACCGACGTTACAGGAGCTGTCTGTTAAAAACCGCGTTGCTAAATTAATTATTTACGGCAACACCAGTTACGCCGCTCTCGCAGAAACATCGCGTGAAATACGCAATGACCTGATGGATATGCCAGACATCAGCGTGATTGAACTGCAGGATATGTCGAAGTCCGAAATCCGTATCGAAGTACCGGCTCATAATCTTGAGAAGTACGATCTGACGTTCGACGATATTTCTGGAATGATCCGTCAGCAGACGGGCTTCCTGCCCGGTGGTGTACTGGAAACTCAGGACGGCGACATTCTGATTACCAGTGATGCGTACAAAGACTCGGCTGAAGCCTATCGCAATATCGTTATCTACTCAGATTCAACCGGTGCAGAGATTCTGCTACGCGATCTCGCGATCATCACAGATACCCGCTATGTCAGCGAGACGAACGCAAGCTTTGATGGCACGCCATCCGCCTCGATCGACATTTATCGGGTTGGCGATCAGAGCATTATGGACATCGCCGATGACCTGCACTCCTATGTAGATGGCCTGCGCTTACCCGAGACCATCAAAACACACGTATGGCAGGACGAATCAAAGCACCTGCGAGAGCGCATCAGCATGCTGCTGGAGAACGCACTTGCGGGTCTCGTACTGCTCTTTATTACCTTGCTTCTCTTCCTGAATGGCCGTCTGTCATTCTGGGTGAGCATGGGTATTCCGGTATCTTTCTTCGGTGCTCTGTTTGCGATGCCAATGTACGATGTCTCCATCAATGCGGTGTCATTGTTTGGTTTTATTCTCGTTCTCGGGATCGTGGTCGATGATGCGGTCGTGGTCGCTGAGGCGATTCACAACCGCAATGAAAAAGGCATTTATGGTACCGAGGCAGCACTTGAAGGGGCTTTCGAGGTTTATAAGCCGATTCTGTTCGCGGTAATTACTACGGTCATTGCGTTTATTCCTTTGATCGGGCTGCCCGGCCCCGAAGGAAAAATGATGCAGGCGATTCCTATCGTCGTTATCGCCACGCTTATTTTCTCGGTGATTGAGTCCTTCCTGATTCTGCCGGCTCACTTGTCTCATGCGCAGAAAGTTAATATTAAAAAAGAGCCTTCCACACTCGAAAAAATTCAATCAAAGTTTGATGGCGCCCTGCAGAGCTTTATGCGCACGATTTATCTGCCGTCCTTGCGTGGTGCACTTCAGGCGAAAGGCATCATTATTCTGGTATTCTCCATCACCTTCACCCTGATGCTGGTAATGATGCTTACCGGGTGGATTAAGTCCTCTCTGTTTACACCGGTCGAAGCTGACTCGGTCGTGGCACGACTGGTTCTGCCAGAGGGCTCCCCGCGGGAAAAAACCGAAATGGCTGTTGAGCGCCTGACCAATGCAGCAGAGCTTCTGAAACACCGCTACGAAATGGAAGGTGTCGCAACCATTGACCATATCTATGCGGTCATCGGGCCTAACGAATCCAAGAGTAATATGAAGAGCAGCCAGGACCGTGATCACCTGGCCAATATTACGCTGGAGTTGGTTTCTGACAGAACCAGCCGCATCAGTGGCCGCGAGATTATTTCCAGCTGGCGTAATATTGCTGGAGATATCCCTGGCGTCAGCCAGCTGAGCTTCAGCGCCAGTCTTAACCCAGCCAGGCCCGATATTCAGATCGAGCTGTCAGCCAACGACCAGGAAGATCTGAAAGAAGCAGCCGATCAGTTAATGGTCCATCTGAAAGGGTTCGCGGGTGCATACGATGTGCGTCATACGCAGGAGAACACCAAACAGCAGGCCGATATTATTCTCCGCGACAATGCCAGCTCGCTGGGCCTGACGCAGCAAACCGTTGTTGCCCAGATCAACCAGGCCTTCCAGGGCAAGGTTGTTCAGAATGTACAGACCCGCGACGATGAAATCGAGGTTTGGCTGGGCCTGCCTGACGATGAGCGCGATTCTTCATGGCACCTCGAAAACATGCACGTGAAGTATGCTCCGGGGCAATATGTTCCTTTATCTGCGATCGCGGATATCGTGTATCAGGACGCACCGACACACATCAAGCGCAACAACCGTAAGCGCGTGGTCACGGTGACTTCCTTTATCGATACCGGCCGTAACTCAGTACAGAATGTTCAGCGTGTGGTTGAGAACGAAATACTGCCATCGCTGGTGCGTCAGTACCCAGGAATGGACTGGGCGAGAGGCGGTCAGCAGCGCGACCTGAGTAAATTTATGACGACCCTGTTCCAGTATTACATGGTCGCTGTATTGGCTATGTATCTGTTGCTGGCGGTTCTGTTCAAATCATACATGCAGCCTTTTATTATTATTTATGCCATCCCCTTCGGCATCATGGGCTCAGTCATTGGCCACCAGCTGTTCGGTATGGTCATCACATCCTGGTCATACATTGGCATGGTGGCTGTCAGTGGCGTTGTGGTGAACGATAACCTGGTATTGATGGATTACATCAATAACCGCAGGGAAAAAGGAGCCAGTACATACGATGCCGTGATTGAAGCCGGTATCGCCCGTTTCCGGCCGATTCTTCTGACCTCACTGACCACGTTTGTGGGCCTGATACCCTTGATCTCTGAAACCAGCCTGCAGGCTCAGTTCCTGATTCCAATGGCTATTTCACTGGCGTTCGGCGTACTTTTCGCAACACTCGTCAGCCTCTTGTTGGTGCCATGTACTTATGTGTTTCTGGACGACATTCAGGTCGCCTTCCGCCGCGCCTTCAGTAGTGGTGGCGAAGAGAATGTGACCGTTGAGGATGCCTATGATGAAGGCTTCAAACAAGGTAATTCCAAAGCCCGCAAGGTAAATCCATATAGCTCAGATCTTCTCGCCGCGAGTTGGGATGCAGGGTACCAGGATGGGACCGAGGCCCGCTGATCGCACTGGCAAAGGTCATCCATAAAGTGCCGCTCTGAGCTGTCAGCGCGGCATTTTTATGGATAAGAAGAAATCAGTCAGCGTCTGATAAACGGATCGAGTGATAGTCGTGGCTGAGCTTCTGTAGCCATACAACCTCAAAGGTAATACGTGCCGTCACAATATAAAAAACCAGATAAAACGCGTAGGCAGAAAAAGCCCACAACATGACGGTTTTAAAATCGGCAATCGTAGCTGCTGAGCTCATCATATACACAGCGGTCAGTTTGCAGACGTTGGCTGATACAAGCGACAGTGACCAGACAGGTAACAACCAGGCAGCCGGTTTATGATCATGATCAGGCGGAATGCTGTCGTAGCGCATCGCATCAATTAAGCGAGTAATTTTGTGCAGGCGCTTCAACAGGCTGAGAAATAATTTAAAAGATTGCTTGGTACTGCGGGTATGCTCCTCAAAGAGCGACATCATATTGCGCGATGAATAATAGACCCAATACGTGTAAAAAAGCACCAGCACCAGGGTCGTCATGACCTGAGCTTCACGAATCAGGGTGTCTGTCTGCAACTGCTCACGCATACCCACAGTGAGCGATGTCAGTGCTGTACTGTCTTGCAATGCTGACAGCTCCTGCCAGCTCCAGAAACCATGAACCAGACCTGCAACACATAGCGCCCCAGGGAAAACAGAGACAATATTGGTCAGCCAGGTAAAACGGGTTAAGTCATAAAAGGGATAGCTCTGCGACACGCGGTCTTCCTGTTTATTTTATTATTCTGATACTTAGAAAGATAAATATACCGGTCTGGTCTTATGACGAAAGACCAGGCCCGATTATTTATTCACTGAGGCAGTGTACCGCACGGTCAGCCATGTCCCGAAGAAAATAGGGATAACCGTCGCGGGAAAGAGAGATACTTCCACCCAGAGGATCAAGCTCACCCTGTTTTACAGGGAGATCTCCAACCACTTTCACCACCAGTGCAGGAGAATATTCCGGTTCGCGAAAAATGCACGCTACCTGACCTGCTCTGAGCTGCTCACGCATCAGTTGTATTGTACGCATGCCAGGTTTCTGTTCAGGGGTAATCGTGAAAGCACCGACCTGGTTTAGACCAAACTCGGTCACCCAGTGATCGTAGGCACGGTGGAACACAAAGAAACCACGCTCTTTCAGTGGGGCCAATACCCGATCACTATACGCCACCGCCTGCGCGACCTGATCAGCGAAGTCCGTTGAATCAGCGCCAAGCACCTCCGCCAACGCCTTTTGTGCGGCGACGACAGCAGGTGGCGAAAGCCAATAATGCGGATCTTTGATACTCGCTTCTGAGGCGAAAGCTGAAATATCGATCCAATGTTTGTCCGGCCAGCGGCGCGCGAACCCTGACAGATAAGGTTCTATTCGGGCACCTGACCAGAAGATGACGTCAGCCTCCTGCAGGCGATCAATATCCGAAGGTTTCAAAGAGAAATCATGCGGGGTCACGCCGGGTTGCAGCAGAACATCGAGCTGCTCCGCGTCTACAACCGATGACGCGATCAACCCCAGAGGATGAATACTGGCGAGCACCTTGGGGGAATGATCGGCCTGGGCAAACAGTGATAACATGGTGAAACTCACCATTACAAAAAATCGTCTGAACATAACTCTGGCTAAATTTATCGTCTTTCGTAAAATTGAAACATTATAACCTAAGGACTGGTCTGATGCCCGCTTCACAACAGCACGATCATAATCATTGCATATCCACCGCTATGGACACCGCGCGAACTCTGTGTGAACAGCGTGGATTGCGCATGACGCCTGTGCGACGCAGGGTGCTGGAGCTTGTGTGGCAGAACCATAAGCCTACGGGTGCCTACGACCTTCTGGCGCAGTTAAGTGAAGAAGGGTTTAACTCAGCGCCTCCTACGGTCTATCGCGCCCTGGATTTCCTACTCGAGCTGGGCGTCGTTCACCGTATCAGCAGCCTTAACGCGTTCGTCGGCTGTGATCACCCCGGCCACGAACACGACACCGGCTTCTTTATCTGCAAAGAATGCGGCAATGCGACCGAACTGCCCGCGAAAGAGATCAAGAAGCTGCACGAGACTCTGGTGAAGAAATTCAGCTTCAGCATCGAAACCAGCAACCACGAACTGACTGGCCTCTGTCAGAACTGTAAGGCAACGGCATGAGTGAAGAGCCCATTCTGAGGGCCGACAATCTGAGCCTCACCTTTGGCCAGAAGAAAGTACTGGATCAGATCAGCCTGGATATTCAGCCACGCCAGATCATTACACTGATCGGCCCCAATGGCTGTGGTAAGTCGACTCTGACAAAAGTGTTGCTCGGCCTTGTCCGCCCGGATTCCGGTAAAGTTATTCGCTCACGGCAACTACGTA
>NZ_DDKU01000177.1:0-22478 GCF_002339775.1 Thalassolituus sp. UBA2590 | reverse complement strand
TAGTAGACATCTTTACCGACGTCGATCCGGTACAGCGGCGGCATCGCGACATAGACGTGGCCATCCGCCACCAGCTTGCGGAAGTGACGCACAAACAACGCGCACAGCAGGGTCGCGATATGCAGACCATCGGAGTCTGCGTCGGCGAGAATACAGATCTTGCCGTAACGCAGGCCATCAAGGTTATCTGATGCTGGGTCAATCCCAAGAGCAACGGCGATATCGTGTACTTCCTGCGATGCCAGAATTTCTCCTGACTCCACTTCCCAGGTATTCAGAATCTTACCGCGCAGCGGCATGATGGCCTGAAACTCGCGATCACGGGCCTGCTTGGCAGAACCACCCGCCGAATCACCTTCCACCAGAAAGAGTTCCGTACGTTCGCTGTCCTGACCGGTACAGTCGGCCAGCTTGCCCGGCAAAGCTGGACCCTGAGTAATTTTCTTACGTGCGACTTTCTTGGATTTGCGCAAACGCGACTGCGCACTGGAAATCGCCAGCTCAGCCAGACGTTCGGCATCCGCGGTATTTTCATTCAGCCAAAGCGCGAAGGCATCTTTCACTACGCCCGAGATAAAAGCTGAGGCTTCACGAGAAGACAGGCGCTCTTTGGTCTGACCCGCAAACTGAGGGTCGGCTAACTTGGCAGACAAAACATATGAGCAGCGCTCCCAGAGATCATCTGGTGTCAGCTTGATCCCGCGCGGCAACAGGTTGCGGAATTCGCAGAACTCACGCAACGCGTCGAGCAAGCCAGAACGGAAGCCATTCACATGAGTACCGCCCTGCGCGGTCGGGATCAGGTTAACGTAACTTTCCTGCAACAGCTCTCCGCCTTCAGGCAGCCAGAGCACGGCCCAGTCGACACCTTCAGTATCGCCGCTCATTGCGCCTGTGAAGGGCTCTTCGGGGATCGCTTCCCAGCCAGTTGTCGATACTTTGAGGTAATCTTTCAGACCATCTTCGTAATACCACTCAGCACTGTCTTCAGCGTTCGGGGCATTGAACTTGATACGCAGTCCCGGGCAGAGAACCGCTTTAGCACGCAGGTTGTGCTTGAGTCGTGCGACAGAAAACTTGGGAGTATCAAAGTATTGAGGGTCCGGTAAGAAGCGAACGCTGGTACCGGTGCGTTTCTTACCACAGGTGTCGACCACCTGAAGATCAATCGCTTTATAACCGTCTTTAAAGCCAATGCGCTGGACCTGACCGTCGCGCCAGATGGTTACTTCGAGCACCTGCGACAGGGCATTCACGACAGAAACACCGACACCGTGCAGACCACCGGAGAACTGGTAATTGTCATTACTGAACTTACCCCCGGCATGTAACTGGGTAAGAATCAGTTCAACGCCCGAAATACCATGTTCAGGGTGAATATCCGTTGGCATACCACGACCGTCGTCGAGCACAGTCATTGAGCCATCTTCGTGCAGCGTCACCTCGATTTTGCTGGCGTGACCTGCGAGAGCTTCGTCCACCGAGTTATCAATCACTTCCTGCGCCAGGTGATTCGGGCGGGTAGTTTCGGTGTACATGCCCGGACGCTTACGGACCGGGTCCAGACCACTCAGGACTTCAATCGATGAGGCGGTGTATTGCTTTGACATCTGTTCCCCTGTCAAACCATGAATTGCAGTAATGTCCGGAGTATACCGGGGCGTGGGGGAGTCTGCCTACCAGAGGCGACTCAAGTGCCCCAGCATCTGAGGTACCCGGTCGATAAAATGCTGGAAACTATGATCACCGCCGCCCTCCAGCCAGCCCGGACATTCGCGGTAAAGCTCAGCAGCATGCCGGTAATCGAGAGTTTCATCGCCCGTCTGCAATAGCAGCAGCAGATTCTGCGGATTCTGAACAACTGGCGTATTGAGCGCTTCAAGCTGATGTAGGTGCGCTTCTTCGAGCAACAGTGTTTCGCCCGTATGGTAGTGAGTGTGCTCGCCGAGGTAATGCCTGAACAATTCGAACGGTCGGACCGCGGGGTTGATCAATACAGCAGGGGCATCGTGTTTTTCGGCTAAAAAGGTCGCGTAAAAGCCACCCAACGAACTGCCGACAATCCAGACCCGGTCATGCTTCTCACGCAATTCCGCCAAGGCCTGCTCGGCCAATGCAATGGCATCCTGGGGGGCGAAATGGATAAAAGGGGCGTTAATGGAGCCGAGTTCGGGATGTTCACGGAACAGAGCCATCATCTGCTGGGCCTTCTCAGAGGCGGGTGAGCTGAGAAAACCGTGGAGATAAAGGCAGCCGCTGTTCTGCACAGAGGCTGGAATCAGCATATCAATATCCTGTCTGGGTACGATCTACCGCAAAGGATACATGGCTCAGGCGTTCAACGCCCGTGCTGATACGCCCATCTTTGTGCAGCTCTAACCAGCGGAAACCGGGCGCAGCCTCATCAAGACTGAAACCACTGGTCTGCGGCTCAAACTGTATACAGGTTGAGGGCGTGGACATCAGGCGCACGCCATTCACGTAACCATCGCAGCTCTGATGCACATGCCCCCAGAGCACCCCTTTGGCGTTGTCATGACTACTAAGAATATCCATCAGCGCCTGACGGTTGCGCAGACCAATGTTGTCCATCCACTCGCTGTTCATCGGGATCGGATGGTGGTGCAGACAAACGAGCGTATGCAGGTCTTCCCGCTCTGTCAGGGCACGTTCGAGCATATCCAACTCTTCCTGCCTGAGCTGGCCAAACACGGCACCTTCCACCTGAGAGTCGAGCATCACAATCTGCCAGTGTTCGCTGCGGATCACCTTATGCAGATGATCCCGCTCACGTCCGACTTTCTCAAGGTTACGGGGTTCGTCATGATTTCCGGGAAGCCAGAAGACAGGAGCACCGAAGCGGGCCATGGCATCGTCCAGCAGGCGGTAGGATTGTTCGCTGCCATCCTGAGACAGGTCGCCTGTGACCAGCATGGCATCGGCCTGAAACGGAAACGCATCCAACTGAGACAGAACGGCATGCATACTGTCGTACGTGGGTACGCCCAGCAGCTTACCACCTATATCCCCGAAGAGATGGGTATCGGTCACCTGCACGATGCGCAATGTCTCGGCGGATGTCAGTTGGAACACGTTGGCCTCAGTGTGAATTTCAGTGGGCTGAGACTATATATTAGACGTCTGTCAAAGCCCCGAACGGAAACCCATCACATATCGGAATATACGGGCCAATATACGAAAAAAGTACCAGCCCAGGCCAGAGTGGCCCGGCTCAACACACTTAATTAAAAGGTCGGCGTAAAACTGAAAGGCTGCTCGACATGCCCGTGCTGCAGACAGTGCTCGAGCCAGTCGGCAAGAAACTTATTCAGCTGAATTTTTTCATCGGGCATGCGCATCTGAGGATTGGGGTATTGATACCGCCCCTCAAATTTATGCTGGTTCTGGTAACTCAGCACCTCGGCCATGCTGGCGTCGTGGTACAGGCGCACATTCATGGAAGGAGGAGTGACCCACTCCGGGCTCAAGCCCTCCTGCTGTACGGTCAGCATCGTGGTGTATGGCTGCACCTCGTCGATCCTGATCCGCACCCGGGCACTCTGATCACCCATCCCTGTGATCGCAAACGTGCGCTCACCGCCTTCGTCGGTCTCAGGCAGCAAGCGAAGGAATCGCAGGTAATTCGACTCGGCAACGGAAGCCATTTCCTGCAGGTCAGGGACGTAGCGTTTACGGCGCAAGCGTTCTCTCCGGAGTAAATATCAAAGACACAACACCTTAGCAGGACGCATGAAGATTTTCCTGATCAGCGCCACTACCGGCAATGTCAGACATGACTGAAGACGCCCTCAAAAGAGCGCATGTGTCGTCCTGAACGCTGCCTTTAAGCAGTCACTGAGGCGTGATTAATCTTCAGCCATTGTAACGCCATAATGGTCGCCGCGTTGTTGATGGTGCCATCCTCCACACCGCGATAGGCATCGTCAAACGGCACCACAAATGCACGGATGTCTTCATGTTCGTCATCAAGACCATGCAGCCCGCCCATGCCTTCACTGTCGATCAGTCCACAGAAAATCGCGACCTTTTCGCTGGTACCGCCTGGGGACACCCAGTAATTGCACACAGGAATCAGGCGGGTGGGCACGGTGCCAGCCTCTTCTTCGGATTCACGCAAGGCGACGTCCTCAGGCGTTTCGCCCTCTTCCACCATGCCCGCGACCAGCTCAATCAGCCACGGAGAACGTTCATCCTCAAGCGCCCCGACGCGAAACTGCTCAAGCAGCACCACTGCATCTTTTTTGGGATCAAACAGCAGGACACAGACCGCCTGCCCGCGCTCGAAAAGCTCACGAGTGAACGGCCCCATCCATTCGCCGTTAAAGCGTTTATGGCGAAGGGTGAGCTTTTCCATGCGGAAGAACCCCTGATATGCGACTTCTTTTGCCTCCACGACGACATCGGCGGCTGTCATGGGCGATGGGAAAACGGACATGCTTGACCTATCTATATATCTATACAAGAATATTCGAATAAACACCGGCAATACTGACTGTTCGCTCAGTAGCAACAAAGGTGAAACTGAAAGCCGGATAATTTCTGTTAGACTTGGTGCACCTCCGGAAATTCCAGGGGCACCTGAGAGCATTTTATACCTTCTCCTGGGAAAGGCACCTTTATGAAAAAACTGCTTACTCTGACATCTGCAATCCTGTTGCCATCGGCCGTTATTGCTGCAGATCTCAGCACCATATACGACATGGCCGCCAGCAACGACCCACAAATTGCTGCTGCCCGCGCCAGTCGCGAAGCAGATGCATACAACGTCATGATCGCCCGCGGCGCTCTGCTGCCACAGGCAGAAGCCAGCTACACGCACACTAATGTCGAAATCGAAATCGACGGTGTAAACGGACTGGTCACTGATTACGAACTCGGCGCATTCTCGGTTACCGCCGGAATGTCACTGTTCAACCTGAACAGCTGGTACACCTACAAGGCAGCTCGCGCTGGTAACGACAACGGCATTTACGAGCTGCAAATGGCCGAACAGCAACTGCTGCTTCGTACGGCGGAAGCCTACTTCAACGTCCTGCGTGCCGAAGACAACCTGTCGACTGCCGATGCTGAACTGAAAGCCGTGCAACGCTCACTGGAGCAAACTAAGCAGCGCTATGACGTCGGCCTGACTGCGATTACCGATGTTCATTCGGCGCAAGCCGCTTACGATCTGAGTTATGCCAACCTGCTGGGCCAGCAGGCAAACCGCCAGATTCAGTACGAAACGCTCGAACAGCTGACAGGCCAGACCATCAGCGATGTTGCCGCGTTGAAAGGCTCGGTGGATATGAATCGTCCAGAGCCTGCCGACCCGAACGCCTGGGTTACTTCCGGCATGGATAAATTCCCGGGCCTGCGCATGGTGGACTCACAACTTGAAGCCGCTCGCCTGCAACGCAACGCCGCACGTGCAGCGCACCTGCCTACCGTAGAAGTTTTTGCTAACTATGAAGACGGCGATCAGGCCACAATCATCACCGAAGATCCTGCTGGCGTCACCCGAACCGCTTATGGCATCAAGGTATCAGTACCTCTGCTGGCCGGTGGTTCTCTGTATGCTCAGACCAAACAGGCTGCTCTGAATTACGCTGCCGCTGACTATCTGCTTGAGAACGAACGACGCACAGTTCGTCAGAATATTCGTACTCTGTACCTGCAGGTCCAGAATGATGTTCTGAACATCAAGGCACGCCAGCAGTCGATCCGCTCTGCACGTAGTGCACTGGATGCGACCCAGACAGGTTATAAAGTCGGTACCCGTAATATTGTTGAAGTGCTCGACGCACAACAGCAGCTGTACGGTGCAGAACGTGACTACGCAAACGCGCGCTATGACTACATCATCAACCTGTTGACCCTGAAGTACTACGCAGGCACGCTGAACGAAGGCGACATCAATATGCTGAATGGCTGGCTGCAAGGCTGAACAGCTTGCAGTAAGACACTAACCAGCGTGAAAAAAGGGGCCTTGGCCCCTTTTTTCGTGTTCGTTTACTTCCCCCAGTAAAGACGGGGCGTCTGCCCCCTGTTATCCCGCGCCGCCACTGCTATAATCGCCAGTCTTTGAATTCGCGCAAACCACAGGAATTATCACCGTGAGTGAGAGCCGCCATAACATCAAAACCTTCCAGGGCCTTATCGCTGCCCTGCAGGAATACTGGTCCGAGCAGGGCTGTGTGATCAATCAACCGCTCGATATGGAAGTCGGTGCCGGTACCTTCCACACCGCTACCTTCCTGCGTGCTATTGGCCCTGAAAACTGGGCATCTGCCTATGTTCAGCCAAGCCGCCGCCCGACCGATGGCCGTTATGGTGAGAACCCGAACCGTCTGCAGCACTACTACCAGTTCCAGGTGGTTCTGAAACCTAATCCGGTAAACATTCAGGAACTCTACCTCGATTCGCTGCGTGCAATGGGCGTTGATCCTCTGGTGCACGACATCCGCTTCGTTGAAGACAACTGGGAATCTCCAACGCTGGGCGCCTGGGGTCTGGGTTGGGAAGTCTGGCTGAACGGTATGGAAGTCACTCAGTTCACGTACTTCCAGCAAGTGGGCGGCCTTGAGTGCTTCCCGGTGACTGGCGAAATCACCTATGGTCTTGAGCGTATCGCCATGTACCTGCAGGAAGTCGATTCTGTTTACGATCTGGTCTGGACCTACGGCCCGGACGGCAAAGCCGTGACGTACGGCGATGTATTCCACCAGAACGAAGTCGAGCAGTCGGCGTACAACTTTGAACACGCGGACGTAGACTTCCTGTTCACTGCGTTTGATCAGTACGAAAAAGACTGCGCTCGCCTGATTGATGCTGGCTTGCCTCTGCCAGCCTACGAGCAGGTTCTGAAGGCATCACATACCTTCAACCTCCTCGATGCCCGTGGCGCCATCTCTGTGACCGAGCGTCAGGGCTATATCCTCCGCGTCCGCACTCTGGCGCGCTCAGTTGCACAGGCGTACTTCAACAGCCGTGCAGAACTGGGCTTCCCGCTGGCTGAAGAAGCCAACCGTGCTGATGTGCTCGCCAAGTATCAGGCCGAAAAAGCCGACCGCGAAGCAAAAGCTGCCGCTCAGGAGGAGAAGTAAAATGAGCCAGTCTAATAAAGATTTTCTGGTAGAGCTCGGTACCGAAGAGCTGCCACCAACGGCGTTAAAGTCGCTGTCTGACGCTTTCACTACTGGTGTTGAAGCCGGCCTGAAAGAAGCTGGCCTGAGCCACGGAAACGTCGTCAGCTACGCTGCTCCACGTCGCCTCGCCATCACGATTGAAGCACTCCAGTGCGAACAGGCCGATAAAGAAGAAACTCTCTACGGCCCTCCGGCGAACATTGCCTTTGATGCCGACGGTAACCCAACAAAAGCGGCTGTAGGCTTTGCCTCACGGGCAGGCGCTGATGCCTCTGAACTTCAGACGGCACCCGAGTCACACGGCAAAAATGCCGGTAAGCTGATGCTGCAACGCACCATCAAAGGCCAGCAGACTACCGAACTTCTCGCCGGCATCATTCAGACCAGTCTCGATAAGCTGCCAATTCCTAAGCGTATGCGCTGGGGTGCATCACGTGTTGAATTCGTACGTCCGGTACAGTGGCTGGTCATGCTGCTGGGTGATGCGGTAGTTGATGGCGAAGTGCTGGGCCTGAAAGCCGGTAATACCAGCCGTGGCCACCGTTTCCATGCACCGGGCGAGATCGTGATTGCCAACCCAATGGCGTATCAGGAAACCTTGCGTAGCGCCTATGTGATGGCCAGCTTTGCAGAGCGCTCAGCCCTGATCAAAGAACAGGTCACAGCTGAAGGAAAAAACCTCGGTGGCGAAGCCATTATTGATGAGGACCTGCTCGACGAAGTGACCGCACTCAACGAGTGGCCTGTCGCTCTGGCTGGCTCATTCGACGAAGACTTCCTGCGCGTTCCGCCAGAAGCACTGGTGTCTTCTATGAAAGAGCATCAAAAATACTTCCACGTGATGAAAGATGGCAAACTGCTGCCTAACTTCATCACGGTATCAAACATCGAGTCGAAAGACCCTGCGCAGGTGATCTCAGGTAACGAGAAAGTGATCCGTCCACGTCTGGCCGATGCTGCCTTCTTCTGGGATACCGACCGTAAGCAGAAACTGGAAAGCCGTTTCGCCAAGCTCGAGAACGTCGTCTGGGTAAACAAACTCGGTTCCGTTGCTGATAAAGCCCGCCGCATTGGCGCACTGGCAGCCCGCATCGCTGGCGAAACCGGTGGCGATAAAGCACTGGTTGAGCGTGCAGCGCAGCTGTGTAAGAACGACCTCGTATCCAACATGGTGTTTGAGTTCACCGACCTGCAAGGTCTCGCCGGTAAATACTACGCGGAACACGATGGCGAGCACGCCGATGTTGCAGCCGCCATGGTTGAACAGTACATGCCTGCGTTTGCGGGTGATGAACTGCCGGCAACACAGACCGGTACTCTGATTGCACTGGCCGACCGTCTCGACAGCCTTGTCGGTCTGTTTGGCTTAGGTCAGATCCCAACGGGCTCCAAAGACCCGTTCGCACTGCGTCGTGCGTCTCTGGGTGTGCTGCGTATTCTGGTTGAGAAAGAGATCAATATTGATCTGGCGACTCTGATTGATTACGCACTTGAAGGCGACTGGAAAACGGCACCAAAGGCCGATACCAAAGCCACCCTGATCGAATACATGCTGGACCGCTTCAGCGCCTGGTACGCGGATGAACACATCCCGACGGGCGTATTCCAGGCAGTTCGTGCCTTAGGAGTCACCAACGCACTCGACATCAACCGTCGCGTCAAAGCCGTGTACGAATTCAGCAAGCTCGATGCTGCCGAATCTCTGGCTGCCGCGAACAAACGTGTATCGAACATTCTCGCCAAGAACGGCGGCGATGCCGTCGAAGCCAAAGTTAACGGCGAGCTGCTTTCACAGAACGAAGAGCAGGTACTGGCCCGCGAAATCGCAGCCAAGCATCAGGCGCTCGAGCCCCTGATGGCCAAAGGCGATTACGCCGCCGCCCTGAACGAACTGGCTGGCCTGCGTACCGCAGTGGATGCTTTCTTCGATAACGTTATGGTTATGGCCGATGACAAAGCCGTGAAAAATAACCGTCTCGCACTGCTCAAACAGCTGCAAGGGCTGTTTATCGGTATCGCGGATATTTCGGTGTTGTAAGACTGATACCTTGACCAAGAAAAGCCCGCCAGGCATGTCTGCTTGGCGGGCTTTTTTGTTTAAAGCGTACTTAAATTATTCCGCTTTATGGCCGACACCAGCGGGGTAGCCACGTCGGATTTCTTTCATATGAATGCGCCCTTCAATTGGGTCATCGCTGTGATCCTGCCATTGCATCCACTGCGTCAGCGAAATAGAAAGCTGCAATGAATAATCCAGTGAAATCCAGCTGCTGCGTCCACTATCGTAAGCCGGTACGCCATCGCCCATCACGTTAACTGGGCCAGAGCCTGTTTCAACCGTCATATTAAATGGCTCAGCTGCTGGCGTATTAGCGAAGTAAATACTGTCTATTTCAGCGAAGCCGATACCGTTGTTCACTGTTGCATCAGCTCCACTGCGATCCTTACCAATCGCCGGGTTAGCCGCATTTGGCGTGACACATTCTTTGGTCAGTGATGAGAACTGTGAAAGGAGTGGCGGCGTCACCAGATTTTTATCTGGGACAGAAGCCGTGCCATGACAGGACATACATGAGCTGTTGGCATTATCCGCAGGGCCATTTAAGCGATAATTACAGCCCAGATGACCCATCTTCTTCATGACGTCATCACCACCGTATTTATTCAGCTCATCAACGGTATCCCAAAAAATAACTTCCTGTTTAAAGCCATTTTTCTTCACGTCGACCGGATGGTTATACGCAAGCTGACCTTCTGGTGGTGTGTCGTTACCCCACATAACACCCAGCAGAGCAATACGCTGCCACGGGTCTGCTACATCCGCCTTACGCTGACCGTCAGCAACGAAGGTACCGAACACCCACTCAGTACCTTTGGCACGACTGTCTTTTACAGCAAAGTCGAATTGCAGCAAGGTCACGTCACCCCACTCGGTAGTACTGCGAGGGCACTGCTCGCTCTCTTCAATCAACGTACACTCTTTACCGTTAGCAGGTGTGCAACTGCAGAACGTTGGATCTGAGATATTGGCATTCCAGCTCGGAAGATTCTCCATCACTGGCAGCACATCAGGGCTGAGCGTATTGAAAAGCGGCTTACCGATCACCGCGCCTTCGTCAAAGCTGACGTCGTCCTGCGGAATTTTCGCGGTGCCGTCGGCCTGCCAGACAGTGCCGAGAGTGTAAGCTGCCGTGGCATTGAAGAAACCTACCGCCCACATGGTGCTTTGCTTATCGCCTTCTGGTGTTGAGAACGTCACCGGCGCCTCTCGTGTCAAGCCGTGTGTGAACTCGCGTCCGCTCATGGCATCGTACGTCTGGAATGGAATGTTGTACCAGGGACGAACCTTGTTATTACATACGTCCCAGTCTTCAATACCATTCTGGTTAACATTGCCTTCCTGGATATACTCCATCACCAGCCAGCCATATTCGTATGCCAGCTTCGCTTTTTCTTCCTGAGACGTGCCCTCTTCGAATAACGCATCGAATTTATTGTCACGCCATTGCTGGTTTGCCGCGTCGTCCACCGGAGAGCGCGGGAAATCATCCGACAGCTGAAACACAGGCCCTGTCCAATCAGCCGGGGGAACGTTGCTGGTTTTCTGGCCGACCCACTGATCCGGGAATGCCGGGTCCTGCCAGTAACTTGGGTAAGTGCCTGTACAGGTTCCATTCCTGGCTGAATCGGAGGTTGAATCAGTGGTTGCTACATCTTCTTTCGGGGATTCTCCGCAAGCTGCCAGCATCAATGCTGAGCCACATACGGTCGCTGCCATAAGCCGTTTTATCATTGTTATATCCATATCCATCGTCCTTAATTGTGATGGGAAGTGTTGGGAAACCCAGATTAGCAGAGGTGTCTTGATGGATACCTGAGATTTCAGGCATGTCAGGTGTCGGGATATGACAGTGGCGACAGTAGTACGCCCCTCCCTCCCGTGTGGCCGCCAGTGTCTAATGCCACCGAAGCCTGACGACTTCCGTTATACTCGGGCTTTATTTTCCAACAGCCCGGAGCCCCTCTATGCAACTCATCATCCTCGACCGCGATGGCGTTCTGAATCAGGATTCCGATGCGTACGTTAAGTCCGTTGATGAGTGGCTGCCGATCCCGGGCAGCGCAGAAGCCGTAGGTAAACTCTGCAAGGCCGACTTCACTGTTGCTGTCGCAACGAACCAGAGTGGTCTGGCACGCGGCTATTTTTCTCAGGCTGATCTTGATGCCATGCACGACAAAATGACGGGGCTCGCTGCGGCTGAGGGCGGTGAGTTTGCTCATATCGCGTTTTGCCCGCATGGCCCGGACGATGGCTGCGACTGCCGCAAGCCACTGCCTGGTTTAATTCATCAGATCGAAGATGCGCTTAAGGTCTCGGCAGAAGGTGCCTGGATAGTCGGTGACTCGATACGCGATCTGGAGGCTGGAGCTGCAGCAGGATGCAAAACTGCGCTTGTAAGAACCGGCAAAGGCGAGAAAAGTGAGTACAAACTCACCTCTCACCCCACGTTGGCTGATGCCCCCGTATTTGAGGACCTGGCCACGTTTGTTGATTGGCTTATCGCCCAGCAACCTTAGTTGCTCACCGGCTCCCACGGTAAGGTGCCGGGCGCAGCCTCGATAAAGTTTAGGTACTGCTCAAGGTGATCCACCAGGTCGCGGATGACTTCCTCTTTGCTGCACCCAAACAAATCGTAACCCAGCGAACCATGACTCAGGTGAACATCGGCACGCCAGAAGGTCGCCGACTTTGCGCCCGCTGGCCGATAATCCGGCGCGTCATGCTCGGTGGCTTTGACCTGATAAAAGAACTCATCAACGCCCTCTCTCACGAGAGACATGGAGACTTCCCCCGTCGCGCCACTGACACGCACATCCCAACCGTGAGAACGTAGCTCTTCACTGACTTCTTCCAGCGCGGGCGTAACAACGCCCTCAATGTATTTCTCGACTTTGTTAGCACCGGGGAATTTCATCATACCATTCAGGCGCTTGCGCCAGTCTCCGCCATTGCTGTGCGGGCGAACTGGGGTAATCGCATTGATAGAGCCCTCACGATGACCTTCGATGACCAATGCCCGCCAGAGCCCGGCAACGGCCAGCAGCATGATGATCCCGAATGGTAATGCACTCACGATGGTCATGGTCTGCAATGCACTTAAACCGCCAGCCAACAACAAGGCCGCCGCTATGCCCCCTTCAAGGAAAGCCCAGAACACTCGTTGCCAGACCGGAGTCTCTAGTAAACCACCCGACGCCAGTGAGTCGACCACCAGAGAACCCGAGTCGGATGAGGTGACAAAGAAGGTAATGATCAGGAAGACGGTGATGATCGAAAGGAAAAACGACATCGGCAGGCGATCATAAAACTCAAACAGTGCCACCGCATGATTGGACTGAACTTCGCCGATCAACGCCTCTTTGCCCTGCTCCATAATCAGGTGCAGTGCCGTATCGCCAAAAATGGCGAACCACAGAAATGTAAACAGAGTCGGAACCGCCAGGACACCAAACACAAACTGACGGATCGTACGTCCACGGCTGATCTTAGCGATAAAGAGACCAACAAAAGGCGCCCAGGCAATCGTCCAGGCGAAGATAAACAGTGTCCAGTTACCAATCCAGTCACTGTGTGTGTAGGCCTGCATATTAAAGGTGCGCTCGACAACGCCACCCAGATAAGCACCTGTATTCTGCAACAGGGTATTAAGAATATGAACGCTCGGGCCTACGGCGAAAACAACGGCCATAAGAAAAACTGCCAGCCCCATGTTCAGCATCGACAGGTTCTTAATGCCCTTGTCCATACCCGCAACCACTGAAGCCGTCGCAGCCAGAGTAATCACAGCAATGGCGATCACCTGAACGGTCGTGCTCACCGGTATCGCTGGCCAGAGATAATTGATGCCTGCATTTATCTGAGATACCGACAGCCCCAGCGTCGTTGCCAGGCCAAACATAGTCCCCAATACCGCGAACGTATCGACGATATGCCCAGCCCAACCATGAATGCGATCACCAATGAGAGGGTACAACGCAGAGCGCACAGACAAGGGAAGACCGTGCCTGTAGGCAAAGTAAGCCAACACTAACCCCATCAGACCGTAGATCCCCCAGATGTGGAGACCCCAGTGGAAATAGGCAATCTGCATGGCTTCTTTTGCCGCGGGCACAGTCTCTGCGGCACCGGCCGGAGGCGTCGAATAATGAAGTACGGGCTCAGCCACACCAAAGAACAGCAGTGCGATACCGTAGCCTGCTGAGAACAACATTGCGAACCAGGCCGGAAACGAATACTCGGGTTCCGCATGATCAGAACCCAATCGGATGTTGCCCCAACTGCTGAAGCCAACCACAAGAATAAAAATCAGAAAGATCGCCACCGCTAACATGTAGAACCAGCCAAACGTCTGGGTAATCCAGCCCAGCATACTGCTGAACAGATTGCCCGCTGCTTCAGGATTACTGACCGTGCCTATAATCAACAGAGCCGCGACAATAATGGTGGGGACAGCAACAGGCATAAGTAACGTTGCCTGAAGGCCTTTTCGTTCGAGATTCATTCAACACTCCGGTTTGTATGGTCCAGCGCACCCCGTCTCAGCGCGGCGTGCCTGTATTACCCTGACAAAGCCAGAGCCAGATAGCAAATCGCTACTTTTCAGAAGGCGGCTTTCGCCGTACTCTGAATACAGTGCTAGTCACACTCCGAAGGAGTAAACGATTGCCTGAGACCACCGCTCGCTCTACATCACTCGCCGCCTGCCGCACCATCATTTTTATGGTCTGGATGACCTTCCTCACCCTGATCTGGATTCTTCCCGCTCTGATTATTTCGCCATTAATGGACCTGCCTGCCCGGCACCGTCTTATTGGCCGACCTTTCTGCATCGCCTGCGTCTGGTCTGCACGCCTGATTCTGGGCCTGCGTTGGAACGTCATCTACGAGGGCGAACTCCCCGCCCGGCCTTCGATTATTATGGCTAAGCACCAAAGCAGTTGGGAAACCTTTATGCTGCCCGCACTATTGCCGCCGCAGGTTCAGGTCATCAAAAAAGAGCTGACGCGTATTCCGATCTTTGGCTGGTACCTCGCCATGATGGGGCCTATTACGATCGACCGGACGCAACGGACGACAGCTCTCAAAGAGCTCGTTAAGCAAGGAACACAACGTCTGAACAACGGCTTTCATGTGCTGATATTCCCCGAAGGGAGCCGTGTCCCTGCAGGCGCACGTAAAGCGTTTTCTAAAGGGGGCAGCATGCTCGCCAGCCGCGTCAAGGCGCCTGTGATTCCCATAGCTCATAACGCCGGAGACTTCTGGCCGAACCACCACTGGATACGCTACCCAGGCACAATTACTGTCGTTATAGGTGCTCCGCTCGATAGTAAAGACTTACCAACTAAGTTTCTTCATCAGCAATGTGAAGAGTGGATCAATAATCGCGTCGACGAGATTTCTGCAACGCCTTTTCAGGGTACTGTGATTACTGAACTCACCAGCGGAAAACGATTCTGATAACTGCAACACTCTGCATGATATGATCATTGCCGCTATTACCGGGGGATTCACAGGGGGGACACTATGGTGATTGAAGTGGGTGGTATTTTTGGCATTCTGATTCTGGTTGGCGATATCTACGCCATCCTTAACACCGTGCAGGCACGCACCACATTGGGCGTAAAAGCGGCCTGGATTGCAGCAATCCTGCTACTGCCTGTCGCAGGCCTGATTGCATGGTATTTCTTTGGTCCTCGTGAACCCAAGGTCAGCTGACCAACTCAGGGTTCTGTTAAGGTTTTTACACAGACAGCGGCTTAACTATCGCCGCTGTCTGAGCTGGAGCTGGCACTTGGTGTACCCGAGCCGCCTGCATCCTTAAGTGCGCGCTCTTTACCCGCAGCTTCTTCAGCACGTTTTTCCACTTCCTCGACCAAGCGAACATTGGCGTTCGGTGCCTTGCCCTGCTTGTCTTCACCAAAGTAAATAGTCTGGTGTGGGAATGGAATCTCGATATTCCGCTCATCAAAGGCAATCTTCATCCGGCGGTTAAACTCACGGCCTACGTTCCATTGCTGGATCGGCTTAGTCTTGATCCGCGCCTTAATCATCACGGCACTGTCAGCAAACTGGTCGACACCCAGCACCTCAAGGGGCTCAAGAATCAGATCTTCGAAGTCTTTGTCTGAACGCAGGTCTTCATCAACCTCGCGCATAATCGCAACGACTTCGTCTGTATTCTCACGATACGCTACGCCCACATCCATCAGGTAGTAGCTGAAGTCTTTGGTCAGGTTCGAGATGATCGATACTTCACCGAATGGAATCGTGTGCACAGTACCGTCCAGGTCACGCATCTGAATCTTGCGCAGCGTGATCTTTTCTACCAGACCAAAATGATCATTGATCTTGATGACGTCACCAATTTGCAGCAGATCCTCAAACACCACTGTCAGCCCGGTCAGGAAATCCTTCACCAGAGTCTGAGCACCAAAGCCCACAGCAATACCCAGAACACCAGCACCAGCCAGTAACGGCATAATGTTGATACCTATTTCAGAGAGAATCACCATCACCGAGAGAAGCGACAGCGTGATTAGCAGAATATTGCGAATGATTGGAGTGATAGTCTGGAAGCGCGAGCTGTTCAGTCGCTCGTGACGGAACATTAACGTCTCCAATAAGGCATTGGTGCCCTCCCAGATAGAAGCAAACACCAGAGCAGCGAGAGAGATCGACAGCACGGTCCCGAGCAGACTACCCAGCCCTGACATGCTCTCTTCACCAAAATACACAGCCGCAACATCCAGTGCTGCGTATCCCACAAGAATAAGACCTACCGCGTAACCGATGGCACGCTGAATGGTAAACAATGAACTGAAACGCTCCTTATCCCAGTGCAAACGCTTGCGTACCCGCTTCATGCGTTTATCGAGAAACCGGCTCAGATAACCATTCAGAAAAATACCCACTAGAACCAACAAGGTGGTCACGCCGAACGCCAGTACGTCGCCAACAATATTCTCAGGAAGCCCGTAGCTATCAGTCAGTGCCGTGAACTCACTCAGCACGCCTGAGCCGGTGCTATCCAGACCAAAAACTGAAGCCAGCTCGGGTTCTGGCTCTGGTTCTGCCTCTAACATCAGTTCCAGCTTCTGAATCAGATCCTGCCGCTCTGTTTCACTCTCCAGCGTGCCAATCAGGTTCTTAACTGCCTCCCGGTCAACTGCCTGACCATCGCCCGATCCATCCGAGGAACCCGGTGAAGCAGGAGCACCCCAAACTAACAAAGACGAGAGTAGTAACAGGCATGCAGCCAGTAAACGCATAGTGTTCTCCAACAAAATTATGAAGTTATCGACCAGCAAATCTGCGCTGGGTTCATCCTGAGTGACCATAATGCCGCCTATATCAGGCGATTAAGTCATTGTGACAATACTGCCATCTTGGATATAACTGGTACGAGACTTTAACTATCTGCGCAGGAGAAGGCCATGAGTACCACCGCCGATATCAGCATGTCCCAGACAGAATCGACTAATGGCATTGAAGTCCGCCGCATGGACTTCATTTTTGACCAGGTCGATACCATGGACTGGTATCGTGGCAATCCGATCCTTACTGCCTTCATAGCTGTACTCTCAGGTACCTTCCCGCCGGGCGAGCAGATGTTTATAGAGTCTGTGCGCAATTACAAAGACCGTGTGACTGATCCGCAGCTACTAGAAAACGTCAAAGACTTCACCCGTCAGGAAGCCCACCATACGAATCAGCACAAGCTCGCGAATGAGAAGCTTGAGTCACTCGGGTGGAAAGCGCAGAAGATCGAGAAACGTGTCGAGAAAGCCATCGCACTGCTCAACGCCAAGCGCTCGAAGCGGGAACGTCTGGCGGCGACAGTCTGCCTTGAGCACATTACTGCGATTGTGGCTGAGTATGTACTTACTCACCCCAAGCAGCTGGAAGGTATGCACCCTTCCATCAAATATATGATGATCTGGCACGCCATCGAAGAGATCGAACACAAGTCCGTCGCTTTTGATGTGTACATGACCACCGGCGGTCAGCGTAAGACACTGCTGCGTATCATGCGCGCCATTGCGGTACTGTTTCCCACCCTCACCATTGGCCGCACCATCTACCTTCTGTGGGCCGCTCGACGGATGCCCAGCTGGGTTCAGATCAAGGAAGCCTGGGGCATGCTCTTTGGTGAAGACGGCATGTTCACCTGCATCAAAGCGCCATTCAAAGATTTCTATCGCGAAGACTTCCACCCTGAAGACCACGACAATCGTGCATTGATCGAAAAGTGGAAAGCCGAAATTGAAGCGTACCGGGCTGGCTAAGCACGGGTTAACAGTCAGGCCAGCCAGACGACAGCCGAGCTTATTCCAGAAAGAACTTCGCCCGCTGCAGGTAGGCCTGTCGATCAGACAGGCCGTTATAGCCGCCGTTGACCCTGCGGGTAATACCCAACAGATCATCCTGATCGGCCTTTTCCTGCAGGTGCCGGGTTTCCCAGAACCAGAGACTCACCTTTAACGCATGCTCAGGGGTGGACAGTAATTCCGGCCAGTCCGGCTGCGACATATCTATCCCGGCGTACTCTGCGTACTGCTCGTAGTTATAACGTCCTGTCAGCTGAATTAACCCACGGCCCTTAAAGCGAACACCCTCACCGGGCTGAGTATTGCCCAGATCAGAGCGCCCTTCGTAAGCCTCACCAGAAGCCAGCTCTTCTGTGTAAAAGAGCGACAGACTCTCGTGTCCGATCTGAGCGAGAAAGTGCGCCAGACGGCGAGCACCAGAAACACACTCTGTCCGTTCAGCGGCACTCTGCATCAGTGGAAAATAGGTTTCGATCTTCGATGACGGCGCTGTCGGCATAACTGCCGCCAGGCAATCACTGGAAAACGCCTTCGGCTGCAGGTCTTTCAAAGTACGTAACGTGCGACCGTTTGGGTCGACCCGACCATCAGGGCGGTTAAGCCCCACTGCCCCACGCTGAAAAGCATCAATCACACTGATAGTTGCCGGGCCAATCAGGCCGTCAACCACTAAGGGTTTCTCCGGACTGAGAGCCTGATTCAACGCCGCCTGCACGATACGCACATCAGACTTCATATTTACGCCGCCAGCGCCAACACTGCACTGAATGCACATACGACAACTCCTTTGCTTTAAAAACCCGTTCAGCAGCCATACAGACACGCCTGCTTGCCTTCATCATCACTGAGGACGGCGCTTTTCTCAATGGCTGAGGCATGTCCTCACGCGCCACTGCGGACGTTGTGGGTTCATCTTATTTCCTGAATATACCTCGGAGCATGACAATGAGCCGAATAGGCTCTATTATTCGGCTCATACTATGAGCCGAATAAAGTATATAATCAGCTCATCGGCAAGTATTGATACAACAGTGAGCAGGCAATGAATCAACGCTGGATATGGCAGAACAGCCAATGGACCGAATTCTACTGGGACAACGATGTTCTTCAGCCGCTGCTGCGCGAGTGCCACAAACGCATTGGTCTGCTACAAGGCAAACAAAGTGTCAGCAGTAACTCCGAAGACCAGGCATTGGACACACTGCTGCAGAACCTTCTGGCATCATCTGCCATCGAGGGCGAAGAGCTGAATGCAAGCTCCGTGCGTTCCTCGCTGGCACGACATCTTGGTATCAGCGAAGCGGAGCCCTACCCCGTCAGTGATCGCTCGGAAGGGTTGGCTGAACTATTAATAGATGCGCTCACGAATCTGGATTCACCCCTCACGCAGGAACGTCTGTGTTACTGGCAGAAACTTCTCTTCCCTGAGTCCGTGTTATCAATCACTCAGAAAATCAGAGTCGGACAGCTAAGAGGCCCGGAACCTATGCAAGTTGTCAGCGGCCGCCTTGATCGCCAGAAAGTGCATTTCGAAGCGCCGCCCAGAGATGGCCTTGAGTCACAACTCCAACACTTTTGTGACTGGTTTAACCAAGGCGCTGATTGTCAGGACACTGACCCGCTTCTGCGAGCTGCCACTGCACACCTCTGGTTTGTCACCCTGCACCCATTCGACGACGGCAACGGCCGCCTGACCCGCGCTATTACCGATATGGCCTTGGCTCAGTCAGATTCACAGAGCGTTCGCTTGTTCGCGATGTCGGTAGCAATACTTGATATGCGCTCAGAATATTACAACGCTCTTGAGACGGCTCAATGGCACCGCGACGACGAACGGGGATCAGACATCACCGAATGGTGTCAGTGGTTCCTCAAAACCTTACTGACCTCAGTCAACAACGCCATAAACCAGATTGACCGCACAATCGTCAAAGCCAGGTTCTGGCAGACTTTTCGTGATATGCCACTGTCTGCCGAACAACGTAGGGTGCTGAACCGCCTGTTAGATGGCGGGCCCAAAGGATTCGAACATGGTATCAGTGCGGCTCAGTACCAGAAAGTCGCCAAGGTAAGTAAAGCCACAGCGACCAGGCATCTTGCTGACCTGGTGGCAAAAGGGTGCATTCAGAGGTTACCTGGAGGCGGGAGGAGTACGAGATATCAAATAGCCGTATCACTTTCGTAGAGATCGATAGGACACTACTGGGGAAAGATATAGCTGTATCAATAGGAATACCGAAATGAACAGCAACATCCCAATAAAACCTCCGACGTTTAATACAAAGAAAAGACCGGCCCAGCATAGCCAGTAAGTAGCCCCGATAGGGAAAGGCAAGTCGTACCCAGAGGCATAAGCAAGTTTACAGTGAGGGCACCTGACTCCCCCGCCTTGCTTCCAGCGGAAGTTCAGCGCTCCAATTCTATTACGCATGCTGTGTTTGCAGCGGACGCATCTCCCGAAACTTATTTCCATTTTTTATACTTTCCTTACTGAACAAAAAGCCCCGGCTGACGCATATCAGCCGGGGCTTTTTAGAGGTCTTTATCGTATCGACTTTCCCTGTGTTCCACGTGGAACATGGAACACAGAGAGCAGCGGATCAGAAGTCCAGGTTCGCTACGTTCAGTGCGTTCGCTTCGATAAAGGCACGACGTGGCTCTACGTCATCGCCCATCAGTGTAGTGAACATCTTGTCGGCGCCGATGGCATCTTCGATGCTGACCTGAAGCATGCGACGAGTCTCTGGGTCCATAGTGGTTTCCCAAAGCTGCTCTGGGTTCATCTCGCCCAGACCTTTATAGCGCTGGATGTTGAAGCCTTTCTGAGCTTCGTGGAGCAGCCATTTAACCGCATCCCAGAAGTCATTGATCATGTGAACGCGCTCGCCACGCTGGATGTAAGCACCCTCTTCCAGAGTCTCAGCCAGCTTCTCGCTCATGCTCGCGAGCTTGTTGTAACCATTGCCACCGAAGAAGTCGACATCAAGGATGTAGTCGCGTGCCATACCGTGGGTGATCACTTTTACGTCGACGTTGTAGTTGTCGCGCTCTGGATCTTTAACCGTCGCAACTTCGAAGTGTGAGCCACTACGGCCTGCATCAGGAAGTTGTTCACGCAGCTTACCAACCCACTCATTCATCGCAGCTTCGCTGGTCATCATGTCGGTAGTGACACGTGGAAGAGTCAGCATCAGGTGCAGAATCTCTTTACGCACGACATTCGACATACGATCGACCGTCTCTTGTGCAGAGCGATACTGATCTACTATCTGGGAAAACGCCTCATCAGAGATCGCTGGGGCGCCCTCAGAAGGGTGCAGCGCGGCTTTCTCGAGTGCGATATGGGTAAGGTAGCTCTCCATCGCTTCTTCGTCTTTGATGTACTGTTCCTGCTTACCACGCTTGATCTTGTATAATGGCGGCTGAGCGATGTAAACGTGGCCACGCTCAATGATTTCAGGCATCTGACGGAAGAAGAAGGTCAACAGCAGCGTACGGATGTGCGCACCATCGACGTCAGCATCCGTCATGATAATAATGCGGTGATAACGCAGCTTATCCGGATCAAACTCTTCACGACCGATACCACAGCCCAGTGCAGTAATCAGTGTGCCGACTTCGGCAGAAGACAGCATCTTGTCGAAGCGAGCTTTTTCGACGTTAAGGATCTTACCTTTGAGTGGCAGAATAGCCTGGGTCCGGCGGTCACGGCCCTGCTTAGCAGAACCACCCGCAGAGTCACCCTCCACCAGGTACACTTCGGAGAGTGCCGGGTCTTTTTCCTGACAGTCTGCCAGCTTACCCGGCAGACCTGCGATATCGAGCGCGCCCTTACGACGGGTCATCTCACGTGCCTTACGCGCCGCTTCACGAGCACGGGCAGCATCAATCATTTTGCCAACAAGCTCTTTCGCCTGCTGTGGGTTTTCCAGCAGGAAGTCCTGGAACTGACGCCCCATTTCCTGCTCAACGGCAGGCTTAACTTCGCTGGAGACCAGCTTATCTTTGGTCTGTGAACTGAACTTAGGATCAGGCACTTTCACCGAAATAATCGCCGTGAGACCCTCTCGAGCGTCATCACCTGTGGTCGATACCTTGGCTTTCTTATCCAGGCCTTCCTGAGTAATGTAAGAGTTCAGAGAACGCGTCAGCGCGGCGCGGAAGCCCGCGAGGTGCGTACCACCGTCACGCTGTGGAATATTGTTGGTATAGCAGTGAATGCTTTCCTGGAAACCGTCGTTCCACTGCATTGCTACTTCAACACCGATACCGTCGTCGCGCTGCTCAGTTAAAAAGTGGAATACTTCACTGACGGGTGTTTTACCTTCGTTCAGGAAGCCAACAAATGAGCCCAGACCACCTTCAAATTCAAAAATATCTTCTTTATCAGAACGCTCATCCTTCATATGGATGCGCACACCTGAGTTCAGGAACGACAGTTCACGCAAGCGCTTAGCCAGATAGTCGTAGCTGAATTCTGTCTTAGTGAAGGTCTCTTTCGACGGCAGGAAGGTAATCGCTGTACCCGTAGTGTCAGATACACCGACTTCTTTCAGCGGATAGTCCGGGACACCGTGCGTATATTCCTGCTCGTACAGCTTACCGCCGCGACGAATGGTCAGCTTCAGCTTCTCAGACAGCGCGTTTACTACCGAGACACCTACACCGTGCAGACCGCCGGATACCTTGTAGGAGTTGTCATCGAACTTACCGCCCGCGTGGAGTACCGTCAGAATAACCTCTGCAGCCGATACGCCCTCTTCCGGATGAAGCTCGGTAGGAATACCACGACCGTTATCGGAGACGGTAATTGAGTTGTCCTGATGGATAACAACCTCAACTGTGTCACAGTGACCAGCCAGCGCCTCGTCAATGGAGTTATCGACCACCTCGAACACCATGTGGTGGAGGCCGGTACCGTCATCGGTATCGCCGATATAC
>NZ_DDKU01000131.1:0-4899 GCF_002339775.1 Thalassolituus sp. UBA2590 | reverse complement strand
ATGACCTGTTTCGACGTGTTATTTCAGGCAACTCCCATTTAAAGTCGGCCATTCTCTTGTACGGATACTGTCTATGAATCTCCGCTCTCAGGCCATGCTCTCGGTTCTGGTTCCTGTTATTTTTCTGGCGCTTATTGCACTGACTTCGCTGTCGTTGCCTGAGGCTGGTGGCACTTTTAATACCTCTGACGGCCAGGTTTTCTACTCTGATCTTGATACCGGGCCCAGGAGCGGGGTCGAATCCGAACGGGTAATTGCGTTTGTGAATCGCACAGCGCAAGAGCAGCGTATAGTGGCGACGCCTGAACTCTTTATTGAAGAACCGGACAGTCTGCCTCTGATTGAAGACTATCGCAGAGTCATGGATGAGGTTGGTCTGGTTTCATCATGGTTGCTCGATAATCAGCTCTCATTGGTACTGGACGACGGTCGCCTGATTGACGTTGATCCGCGGTCGAGAACGCTGGCTGATCTCAGGTTTGATTTCTGGATTCAGGCCTTCAGTGGCTTTCTTGCCGCTCTTATCTGTTTCCTGGTGTTGCTACTCAGCTCTGATAAAAGTGAACGCTCCGGCCGGATAGCATTTGTGATTACAGGCGTCGGCTTTGCGTTATCGAGCCTGTTTGCAGCCATTTACAGTACCCGCGATTTGTTTATTCAGGGGGATCTGTTTTTTGCAGCCTCGTTGATGAACCATCTTGGCTCTTCGTTGTTTGCTACTGGTCTGATTGCTTTTCTGTGGAATTACCCCGCAATACTGTTTGGCTCGCGCTTAGCCTGGTGCGTATTCAGTCTGCCACTGATTTCGACATTGAGTGCGCAGTTCTTTCCCGTGCACCCCGAGACAGCCGTTATGTTTTATCTGCCTTACGGTATTTCTTTGATCGCCGCTCTTATTGGTTTGTTTGTGCAGTGGATGAAGAGTGCGCCGGGGAGTGAAGAAAGAATAAAAGTACGTTGGATTTTTATATCGGTCGTGGCAGGAACGGGTATTTTCGCAATAACCGCTATTGTTCCTATGCTGATGGGGCGTCCACCTCTGGCCTCTCAGTCCATGGTGCTGGTGACGTTTGTCTTTATGTACTTCGGGATGTTGTTTGCTGTGATCCGGCACAGGGTGTTTGATCTTGATCCCTGGTACTTAAAAGTCTGGGGCTGGATCGCGGGTGGTATGGCCATCCTGATGATCGATATTTTGCTGACGTATCTGCTGTCGCGCAGTGGCCCTGAAACCTTAGCAATTTCTCTGGCCTTGGTCGGCTGGCTGTACTTTCCGGTGCGTCAGTTCTTTCTTGCGAGGCTGCTTCCAGCTCACCGTGGGGAGCTTGATCATTGGCTCAGGGATTCGTTGCCCGGGTTAGTAAATGATCGATACCTGAGCCGTGAGGAGCGTTTAACCGACGCGTTCAGAACCGTATTCTCTCCCCTGGATATCAGAATCTATACCGGCTCACATCCTCAGAAAAACGTTCTGCAACTGACGGCGCCAGATGCCTCAGGCGAAGCGAGATTTCTCGAGTTGTTGCATCCTTTTCAAGGCGCAAGAAACCTGACAGAAAATGATTTCAGAACCGCTGATTTAATTCGAGCGTTGGATGATCTGATCGACCGGACTCATGGTGCGCATGAGGAAGGTGTGCAGTCGGAGCGCCAACGAATCCGGCGCGACCTGCACGATGATATTGGGGCAAAGCTGCTGACCATTCTTCGCCGCAGTGCAGAAGAGGAGCAGGCATTGGTGCGTTCCGCCATTTCGGATTTACGCAACCTGCTTAATCACAGTTTCGATGCGCCCGATGGACTGGAGGCTTTATGTGTGTCAATGAAGGATGAGGCACAGGCGCGTTGCCAGGACTATGATGTGCCGCTTGTGTGGACGCAAGATGTTCCAGATCTCACGCTCACCAGAAACGGTTATTACCACCTTGAGCGTATTCTCCGCGAAGCTCTCAGTAATGCCCTGCGAGCAGGTAGTAACAGCATTGAGGTAAGCGCTTCTGTGAAAGGCCCGGCTCTGGTCGTCACCATGATAAATTACTGTAAATCATCGGATTCACCAGACCTGCCGCGCATTGATCAGGGCTTAGGGCAGGAAAGTATGCGCGCCAGAGCACAAGCGCTTGGCGCAGAAATTTCGGTAAAACCCCACGACGAACAGGGCACCGTCTGCTGGCAGCTTATATTGGAAGTGCCATTAGACGGGCCGCTACTCGACACTGTAGGGCTGGATGCTGCAATCAGCCAATCCCGTGAGTAATCATTGCCCCCGCGAGTTTCTTGAAACCATAGATGTTCGCCCCGCGGCTGTATGGATAAACGCCATCCTTTTTCTTTACATGCTGAATGCACCGCTCATGGATTTCTTTCATGATGCGGTTCAGTTCTTCATCAACGCGGGAAATTGGCCAGGTCGTTAGCTCAGCATTCTGAGACCGCTCAAGGCCCGATACAGCAACGCCGCCAGCGTTAGCTGCTTTCGCAGGGCCGTATAACGCGTTGGCGTTGAGGAATTGTTTACGTGCTCCGTCTGTTAGTGGCATGTTTGCGCCTTCGCACAGAATACGAACCTCATTGCCGAGTAAGGTTTCTGCGTCTTTATCATCCAGTTCATTCTGTGTAGCGCAAGGCAGCGCGATGTCAGCATTTTCTATGCCCCAGGGTTTCTTATCCTCCTGGTAATCACCAACGGAGGCTTCTTTAAGCCGGCCTTTATCGTCGAGTTTCAGTGACTTTATGGCGTTGAGCTCTTTTTCTGTCATTCCGTCTTTGAAATACAGAGTGCCACTCGAATCCGAAACAGTAAGAACAACAGCGCCTTCAGCGATGGCTTTCTCGGCGGCATGAAGCGCAACATTGCCTGAGCCTGAAATTAAGATACGTTTGTTATCCAGCGAGTCATCATGGGCTTGCAGCATTTCGCGTAGAAAATAAATAACACTGTAACCTGTTGCTTCTTCGCGGCCACAGCTGCCGCCGAACCCTGGGGTTTTGCCTGTGAGTACACCTTCCCAACGGTTATTGATACGAAGGTATTCGCCAAACATAAAGCCGATCTCATTACTGCTGACGTTAATGTCACCCGCAGGCACATCGGTATCCGGGCCTATGTGTCGATACAGCTCCCGCATAAAGGATTGGCAGAAGCGCATAATTTCACGCTGACTTTTTCCTTTAGGGTTAAAGTCAGATCCACCTTTGGCTCCGCCCATGGGTAAGCCGGTGAGTGCATTTTTAAAACACTGCTCAAAACCCAGAAATTTAAGAACACTCTCATTCACTGTCGGGTGAAATCGTAAGCCGCCTTTGTAGGCGCCAAGCAGATTATGAAACTGCACGCGCCATGCGCGGTTAACATGCACTTTCCCTTTATCATCTTCCCAGCTGACGCGGAATTTAATAATCCGGTCTGGCTCAATCAGGCGCTCGATGATATTCCACTCGGCATAGTCATCACTGCTTTCATATTCTTCGGCAATGTCGTCACAGACTTCTTTCACCGCCTGATGAAATTCCTCGGCATGAGGATGATAGTTTTCTAGATATTCCTGGTATGTAACGGGGGATGACATGGACGTTTCCTGTGTACGGATAGGGTGCTGTTATTCGGTCAGGCAGGGCGTCCGCGCCCTGCCTTTTTCATCTTTATGAGAAGGTGATTTGTTTCTGTTTACTGATGTCTGGGCGATCCTGATTACCCAGAATGGCTTTCGCGGTTTGCCAGCTGAAACTGATCGGGTTAGCCGTAGAGGCAGACAGTTCGGCCTTTTCTGGTGAGAACGCC
Source organism: Thalassolituus sp. UBA2590 (assembly GCF_002339775.1). Classification (NCBI taxonomy): domain Bacteria; kingdom Pseudomonadati; phylum Pseudomonadota; class Gammaproteobacteria; order Oceanospirillales; family Oceanospirillaceae; genus Thalassolituus; species Thalassolituus sp. UBA2590. The sequence goes on along the minus strand of NZ_DDKU01000131.1, from coordinate 1,118 downwards.
ATTAATTGAAGGTTGTCGTCACGCTTGCCTTTGTCGTACCAGGCTTCAATATCGACAGACCATTTATTAGCAACGACTTCTGAGTCATTGACGACCTTAATACGTCCCTTGATGTCGGCCCAGAAATGTTCGGTTGAATCGCTGATGCAGATGCGTGCAGCGGGCTCACCCGACAGGCGGCCAAATGTTTCGCTTCGTTTATCAGTAAAGAACCAGATGGTTTCGCTATCAAGGTCTGGTTTGGCGGCCATAGGCTTCATAAAGTCAGTAACGCCATCTATTCCCAGCATGACTGCGGTTTCCTCGGAAAGTGCGTTCCACAGTGCGGCTTTTGGGTCATTCTGAAGTTGATCTAATGCGGCCATGAGAGACTCCTTAGCAAAAAGCTAGACAAGTGTTGTACATGGTGTGAGTGGCAGATAAGAAATTTGTTCCAATTTCTTTCACTGGCTGGCATTGCTGTATTGATTCACACAGAATCCCGCTCCGGATATCGCGCTTTCTTCTAGGTGGTGGGTGTATGTTTGTATGGCAGGGCAAATGGCGAGATAAATGAAAGAAACCAGCGTTACTCGTTTGAGAGCCCGACAGAAGGCGCTTTCACGCCGCGAATTCCTGGCCCGTGGCAGTAAACTTTCCCGGTGTGACGACTGCCTGTTGTCAGTGCGCCTGTGTGTCTGTGGACAGCGACCGGAGTCGGTTACCGGTGTTGCCGTTTGCCTCATTTATTACCAAGGCGAGGTCTTCAAGCCGAGCAATACGGGGCGGTTGATTGCAGATGTGCTCGAAGACAACCATGCCTTTCAATGGACGAGAACTGAGCCAGACAAAGATATGTTGGCGCTGCTCTCTGATCCGGCATACGCCCCCGTGATTGTTTTTCCGTATGAGTACGTTGAGGTAGAGCGCCAGCTGCGCGAAGAGCGAACTTTGGCAGAGTACATTGATGGACGAACGCCGCTTCTGATTTTTCTCGATGGCACCTGGCGCGAAGCGCGTAAGATGTACAGAAGTCCCTGGCTCGAATCGTTGCCGGTGATAGCCGTAGAGCCAGAAGCTCTGTCTGAGTATCGCCTGCGTGTTGCGGTGCGCGATCATCAATTGGGAACTGCCGAAGT
>NZ_DDKU01000179.1:0-20137 GCF_002339775.1 Thalassolituus sp. UBA2590 | reverse complement strand
TCCATGAAAGTGGTTACAGATCAGTGGCAAGAAGCTTTTCGTTAAAGGTGCCACTTTCCAGATCGTTAATCAGATCGAGTAGGGCAAACGCCATGTCTCGCTTGGGAATGATCTCGGTGTTCAGCCATAGGGCAGTGACTTCCTGCCCCATGTCGAGACGAACAACCAGCTCACCCGATTCGTCGTAACAGAACTCGTGATCCATCAGGCGTCGTCTTCTGCTAACGGCCAGCCGCCAAGGTCTTTGTAGCGGTTAACGATGTAGCAGAACAGTTCGGCGGTTTTGAAGGTATCGTACGCCGCGCTGTGGGCTTCGTTGTTGTCGAACTCAATACCAGCGACCTTGCAGGATTTTGCCAGTACCGTCTGCCCCAACGCGATCGCTGCAATAGACGCAGTATCGAACGACGAGAATGGGTGAAACGGATCACGCTTGATGTCGTTGCGATCTATCGCTGCACGCAGAAAGCCGTGATCAAAGTGCGCGTTGTGACCGACGAGTACCGCTCGGTTACAGCCATAGTGCTTTATTTCACGGCGTACGGTCTGCAGCATAGGCGTGAGTGCATCAATTTCAAATTCAGCATCCCGTTCTGGATCGAATGGATCAATACCGGTGAAATCGAGTGCTTCCTGTTCGAGGTTTGCGCCATCGAATGGGTGGATATTTGCACTCAGCGTTTCGTTCGGGTGCAGGTAGCCATCGTCATCCATTTTCAGGGTAACCATAGCGATTTCGAGAAGGGCGTCGCTGTCGGCATTAAAACCACCGGTTTCCACATCGACTACCACGGGTAAAAACCCGCGGAAGCGTTGTGCCATCAACGACTTTTCCTGTTTCTCTTCAATTGTCATGTCGGTCCTTAGTTGTCCGGTGTCAGTAGTCGATTTTCCAGCGCAGGGTTTCGCCTGCACGAAGTGGAACGATGACATCGTCACCGAAAGGCAACTCATGTGGAGCCTGCCAGTCCTTTTTAATCAATGTAATTTCATCGGAGTTGCGTGGCAATCCATAAAAGTCGGGACCATAGTGGCTGGCGAAACCTTCAAGTTTATCCAGAGCGCCAAGGTCGTCGAAGATTTCTGCGTAGAGTTCGATCGCAGCATAGGCGGTGTAGCAACCCGCGCAGCCACAGGCACTTTCTTTTGCGCCCTTAGCGTGAGGCGCACTGTCCGTGCCCAGGAAAAATTTGCTGCTGCCACTGACGACGGCATCCTGCAATGCCTGCTGGTGGATGTTGCGTTTCAGAATAGGCAGGCAGTAGTAGTGCGGTTTGATGCCACCGACCAACATGTGATTGCGGTTATACGCCAGATGCTGAACGGTGATGGTCGCAGCAACATTGTCGCCCTGACTTTTCACAAATTCAGCAGCATCCTTTGTTGTGATGTGCTCAACGACCATATTCAGGTCAGGATTGCGACTGACGAGAGGCGACAGAATTTCATCCAGGAAGCGCTTCTCCCGATCGAAAATATCGACGTCACTGTGTGTCACTTCACCATGCACCAGTAACTTTATGTCGTGTTCGGTCAGAGCATCAGCCAGCTCGTCGAGCTTGCCCAGATCAGTAACACCGGAAGCTGAGTTCGTCGTCGCACCTGCTGGGTACAGCTTAACCGCCACGATATGGCCAGCTTCTGCAGCTTCTTTAATCATCTCCGGCGTAGTGTTGTCGGTAAGGTACAGCACCATCAGAGGATCGAAATTCAGACCCTGGGGTACCTTTGATATGATGCGCTGGCGGTATTCATGTGCTTGCTCAGCATTCATCACTGGTGGCTGCAGGTTTGGCATGATGATCGCCCGTTTCATGACCCGTGCGGTCGCCGGAACGGTGTACTGCAGGACAGGGCCATCGCGAAGGTGCAGGTGCCAGTCATCAGGGCGGGTAATTGTAAGACGATCAGTCATGGTCTCGACCTTGTTCTAAACTTAGGTGGGAAGATAAGAATGGCCGTTATTGTACCGGATTCCGACCGGCATTCTTAGAGCTGACATTCAACTTTTGGAGAATCGGGCCGATAACTTAACTATGAGTATGACTGACAAGCAGGTTCAACAACGGTGAGACGCCTGACGAAGATGTTGCTGGCATGCGGAGCCCTGATGCTTCCGGTGTTCGCTTTGGGGCAGACGATGAAGTTTTCGGGCGGGCCGGAGGATACGCTCTGGATGCTAAGCGGCAATGTTTTTGAGTGTCGCTTTGAACAACCGATACCCGGCTACGGTACGGCTGTTTTCCGGCAACGAGCGGGTGAAGATGTAACCTTTATGCTGGAAACCCGCCGTAACCTGATGTCGACAACGCCTGCACGAGTGAGCATTGCACCGCCACCCTGGCAGCCTTCGACGCGCTCAGAGCCCCTGGGTCTGGTACCGATGCAGAAAGCATCGCCGGTTCTGACATTGGATTTTGGCCGATCGAATCAGTTTATGCATGCCTTGCGTGAGGGACGGATGCCCACCGTCAGTCATGAAACCTACTACGACAGTGGTCGCTTTATTCAGGTGCAGGTATCAGCGGTCGAGTTTGAGAAGGCCTTTCAGGACTATATTCTGTGTTCGTCGCAGCTATTGGATGTGAATTTCGATCAGGTGGAGCGATCGAAGGTTCTGTTCAAAAGCGGACAGGAGGCTCTGGCTCAGGACGATCTGGACAACCTCGACCGCATTATTTACTACATCAAGAATGATCCACGGATCAGTGCTGTGTATCTGGATGGTCATACCGATAACATCGGGCGTCGCTATGATAACCGTCAAATTTCCAAGCGACGTGTCGAAGCTGTAGAGCGCTATTTTTTGGTGAAAGGTATCGCGCCTGAAATTATTACCACGCGTTTTCATGGCAGCCGCTATCCCGTCGCTAACAATGCGACTGCTAAGGGTAGGGCAGAGAACCGCCGCGTCACCATTCGTCTCGAAATGGATAAAGATATGCCGTTGCCGGATGACCTTGTGTTCAAGTTGCCGGAGGACGCCTCGGTACTGCCTTCGATCAATCGCTCGGTCAGTGGGCGTTAGCTTGAACCGGCTTCAGTTCAAATCTGAATAGAACCCGGGCCAACGTCCCCTGAGAGTCGATAACAATGACTTCCTGCTCTCCGGGCTCGGTGAGCTTGATTCTGAATAAGCCGGAATCGTCGGCATCGGAGTGGTACACGCCATTGAGATACAGAGCTTTGTTCCCCATCCCTCCCAGGGTATTCAGTAGCAGTTCCTGAGTCTTTTTAAAGCTGGCGGGCATCAGTGTCTGCCCGTCTTCTATACCAATAATACGAAGCGGCGCAGTAGCTAATGAGGGTGGTTGGCAACTGGAGCGACCTACTGGAAGTTGTTCTGAGCGTCTGAGGTGCGGCGCTATCCAGGGTTCCAGGTTACCGGGCCAGACAGCGAGTGTTCTGGTTTCATATCCGGTTTCGCCATTGAGGTCAGTGCAGTCCATACCTAGCATCTGCCCATGACTGTCCAGCCTGATTGTGAGAATACCCGGAGCGGTGCCGTCAGCATCCATATCGCGTAATGTCGGAGGTATCTGATCACGGATCAGAGTCGCGGTATGCGCCCGATGACAGTGGCCCGCCGGCGTTTCGCTGGCCAATTTTCCCGTTGGCCAGCATATGGTTTTGGTTGTCACATCCGCGGGTTGTGGAGGCCAGTCAGGGGAAGGGGCCAGGCGTTGCTGCAGGCGGAATAATAGTGGAAGAGCTGTGACGGCGCCGTATTGACCGGGGCTGGGCGTGCCGTCCGGGCGGCCAAACCAGACGACCATAGTGTATTGGGGCGTGACGCCCACCGCCCATGCATCACGGTAGCCGTAGCTGGTTCCAGTTTTCCAGGCCATCTGGGGGTGGCTACTCATCACTGCAGAACTACGAATGCGTCCCGGGCGAGGCTGGCGCAGCATGTTAAGAGTTACCCAGGAAGCTTCAGGGCTCAGTAGCCAGCGTTTATCCTGATGCGTCGCTTCGGGCTCGGGGGCCTGAGGGTTAATCAGCTTCAGGGGCTGTACCTCTCCGCCGTTTGCCAGACCTGAATACAGGGTCGCTAATTTCCAGGCGCTGAAACCACCACCTCCCAAAGCCAGTGCAAGACTGGGTTTTCCATCACCGGGAACAACATAGGGCGTTCCGGCATTTTCCAGTGATGCTGAGAAAGATGCCGGGCCCAACGCTTCAAGAACCTGTACTGCAGGTAAGTTGAGTGACTGCCGTAGCGCCGTGGTGGCGTCGACGGGCCCGCTGAACGAATGAGCGAAATTCTCTGGTTGATAGCTGCGTAGATGTCGCGGAACGTCCCGCAACAGGCTGGCACTGTGGATCAAACCCTGTTCCATGGCCAATCCATAAATAAAGGGTTTGAGCGTTGAACCGGGAGATCGTGTTGCCTGAATCATATCGACGTGGGCGAAGCGGCTGTTGTCGGTAAAGTCGGCGGAGCCGAGGTAGGCTTTCACGCTGCGTTCATGATTATCGACCAACAGAATTGCCGCGGATTGATGCTCAGGAAAACGCTGAATTTCTTCCGCCAGCAGTGCCTGTAATTCGTGTTGCAGTTCACCGTCCAGCGTTGTCTTGATGACTGCGTCATTGGGGTAATTGTCCACCAGTTGGCGACTTAACAGAGGCGCGAGCTGAGGTGTTGATAAAGGCAGAGCAATGATATTTTCAAGTTGAGCATAATGAAGTTGCTCCTGCGTGATCTGTCCTTGCAAAAAAAGACGCTGGAGAACTTTATCGCGGGCTGCTCTGGCTCGCTGCGGGTGACGATCGGGCCTCAGGCGGGAAGGCGCCTGGGGCAGCACCGCCAGCAAGGCGCTCTCAGCCAGACTCAGCTGGTCGGCGGATTTGCCAAGGTACATCTGGCTTGCCGCCGCGACCCCTTCAATCACGCCGCCCATGGGGGCGTAATTCAGATAAAGTGTGAGAATTTCTTCTTTGCTGTAATGCCACTCCAGCTGTAAAGCTCTGAGCATTTGCTTAAATTTTCCACCGATGCTGCGATCGTGTGGAGACAGTCTTCGTGCGACCTGCATTGTAATCGTTGAACCACCGGAGACGATGCAGTCACACTGAGCATTCTGGATGGCTGCTCTTACCAGAGAGATCGGGTTAATACCCGGGTGATAATAAAACCAGCGATCTTCGTAACTGAGTAAGGTATTCAGATAATCGGTTGATACCTTATCCGGGGAGGTCGGGTAGCGCCACACTCCATTTTTATCGGGAAAGGCTCGTAAGATCTGATTATTTCTGTCGGTTACGACCTGAGTAAAGCCCTCGCCTGACGTTGCCGGGTCGGGTATTGGGAACAGCAGATCAAGAAGTAACGGAACGCCAATAAAAACAGCAAGAAAGAGGGAGACCCTCTTTCTTGCAGATAAATACAAGGCGTTTTTCGCTCTTCTTAACATCCTAGCGCGGCTGAACGACCAGCTCCTCAATGGTGCTGCCAACGGCGCGAACCTCCGGGTCGTACATGTCTTCAAGGAGCGGATTCGGGACTTTGTAAGTGCCCGGTGTCACTGCCCGTGCGATGTAATACATGCGCGCAGGACGCGTACCATAGTAGCGGCTGCCTCCGGTGCGAAGCGCCGCGACATAGCGGTCATCACGGAACTCGTCGTGAACCACGCCTGCACTCTGTAGGTGGTGACCAATCTTCTCACCATCGATAATAATGTCGGACAGTTTTGTACTGTCGGGCAGGTTCTGGTTTTCGATCTCCAGACCCGCGGGAAGAAGGTCGACCATCAGCAGGTCAGGGCGATACTTTTTCGAGTAAACCAGCAGCTCAACAATAACCATGTCTCCGGTATCCATGGTTAAAGTATTATCCGTATCGATTTTCTCACCCTCCATGTTCCAGTAATTGCGGGTTACGCTGACATCGCCGGACGATTGTTTTTCCGGAGGCGTGGCCCCGTATCCTTGATAGGTCAGCGCCGCATAGAGATTTTTATCGCCGATATTGGTGAGGCTGAGGTCGGTAGCATCCTCTCCCCGTAATACTAGCCGTGTAGGCTCAGTGCCGGTCAGTGTCTGCTCTTTTCCAGCGCTGAGTAACATCAGGTTCCATTTGTCACCGGTATGTTTTTGCTGCTCGTCCGCCAGTTGAACAATGGCGATCTGTTCCTGTGTGCTCAGGTAGCGGCGACTGCGGATATCTTCAGCTACTTCGGACGTTAACTGAACAGGGCGGGCCTCATCGATATCGTATTTCCAGATCAGTCGGGCCTGTTGAGCTTTGTCGCGCAGTTCTGAGCCGTAATCACCGATGTATGGACGTATCGGCTGTTGTCTTTGAGATTGGTGGTAAAGCTCAGTTGCAAGGCGATTGTCTCCCTGTAGTTTTGCAGCGATTGCCAGATGCAACAGTGCCAGACCACCTGCATTCTCAGGCACGTAGGCCGCGGTCGTCCGGATATCCGCCAGTGACGCTATGTTGTGCTGCGCGAGAATAAAGTGTGCGAAGGCCTGATAGGTAAAGCGGTAAAGGTCGACGTCTTCGGCCCAGAGTTCGCGCAGCTGTGCCTTGTTACGCGAATATTCCCGAAGTCGAATCAATACTTTGCCCAAAACATCGTTATCAACCTGATAGCCCGCAGCCTGCACATCCGTCATAAACTGAGCAACGTAAGCCGCCAGCCAGTGCTGTTCGTCTGCATCTTCACGACGCCACAGACCAAACCCTCCATTTGGTTTCTGCCGTGTAGCGATACGGGCAAGGCCACTGGCTATGGCATTGGCTCGGGTTAAGTCACCGTCTATCGAGTCTTTCAGGCGCATGATCTGTTCGTCACTTGCATAGAGCCATGGATAGGTTGAGCTGGTGGTTTGTTCGACGCAACCGTATGGGTAACGCAGCAGACGAGCCATGCGCTCTTCAGCATTCAGGTTTTCGGAGCTGCTTGCAGACACCGCGGCAACAATCGAATCACTCAGCCAGCCCGAGGATACGTCAGAGTTCATTGTCAGTAATGCGCCCGTTTCGAGTACATCGTATTCGCGGAAGGTCTGGGCCGGATACGGATATCGACTCTGAAGTCCCCACTCACGATCAATCACTATTTTGCCCTGATGCCAGACCTCTGTACGGAAGACAATGCGCCCGGCACCTGTTGCGGTGAAGGGGAAGAGCAGTGTAGAGCGCTGTTGTTCCTGCAACGAAAGTGCTTGCGTCAGTGCGTCGGCCTGCACCGGCCCCGAGGCTGACAGAGTGACCTCGAAATCGCTGCCTGCACCTGTCATATTCGTGATATCCAGTGCAACGCTGGATGTATCCCCAGCGCCGATAAATCTGGGCAGAGATAACTGTGTTACAACTGGCGCGGCCACCGTCACTTCTTTATCCGAGCTGCCGACTCTGCTCTCATCAAAGGCCAATGCCATCAGGCGAATCTGACCATTGAAGTCGGGCATGGAGACAGGGATAACGGCCTGTCCGTTTTCTACGTTTACCATGCCACTGAACAGGGAGATGATCTGAACTTCGGAGCGTGCGAGGTCTCCACCGCGTGCAAGATCGGCATCGCCACCATAGCGGATTTCGCCATTACGGTTGTTGTTCAGATCGATCAGTTTCCCGTACATGTCTTTTGCATCGACCGAGAAGCGACGTGGTCCGAAGAAGAACTCGAAAGGCTCCGGTGTTTTAAAGCGGCTGATCGAAAGAATGCCGCTATCAACTGCTGCAAGTGTCACCCAGGCGCGGCTCACTGGTTTCTCCGATGATATGTCGAGTGTGACCTGCTCTGTTTTCGCGGGCAGCCATTTCTCTGGTGTCTGAATTTCAATGTTCAGTCGTTCAGATTCTCTGTTGAGCGGCAGGTGAATCAATCCAACCGAGCGTGTAGGGGTGATTCTTTGTTGAGCGTCAGAGGGCTGTAAGTGGATGACTGACACATAGATGTCATGGCGCTGCCAGTCTTTGCTGACTGGAATATCCACCCAGCCGCCTTCTGCAGGAATATCGGCTTCCGTACGGAAGAGTAACTGGTCAGCTTCAATCAGCACCAGCGAGCGGCCGGCTGCGGGTGGTGTGATTTTCAGACGTGCGTTGTCACCGGCATTGTAACTTTCTTTATCGAAAGCGAGGCTGACCTGGTCCGGGCGTACTGCCTGCTCCTGTGACTGCCAGTACCAGCGATGGCCAGCGTTAAAGTAAACGCGTGTACTCAGATTTGTATTGGTGTCGCGAATTTCGAGAAGGTATTCGCCCCACTGTACAGGTACCTGAACCGTCACCGGACCTTCACTATTGGTGGTTACTGGCAGACTCAGTTCGCGCACATTACGACGCTGCTCTTCGTAATGCCAGCCGCGGTTGTCGTCTCGCTTCCAGCGGGTTTCCAAAGTGATATTTGTCAGCGTCATCTCCAGTGATGTGCTGTCAACCAGTTCACCTTTGCTGTTGGTGCTGATCAGTTCAAAGCTGGCGGGTGCGTTGGTGTTCGCTCTGTCTGTAAACAGAGGGCGGATGCCGACGAGCTGCCCCTCTGGCACGATGTTTACGGTATGGGAGCGGACAACCGGGCGTCCGCCACTTTCAAAAAGACTGCCGGTGACTGTCAGGGCCAGTGGCACACGAGCGTCTTGCCACGTACTTGCGGGGTGCAGTGTCAGCTCGCCTTTATCGCTTAATCTTGTCTCTCGCGATGGCAGAGATTGAATCCAGTCGTCCTGCTTCGGATCTCCAAAATGAAATTCTGACCATTGCTGAAATGGATGTGCTGTCGGGCGTAAGTTGAAATCGGCTTCAAAATTATTGCCGGCTGCGGGAGCGCCATACAGGTAGCTGCCGAGCACATCAATTTTCAGCGGGTCTTGAGTACCGAAGACCCCGGATTTCTGATCTGGATTCCACTCCAGCTTCATGCGTTCTGGCATGAAGTCTTCGACCTGGAAGTTATACCGGTGGGTGCTGCCATTCGGTTCTGTGACGTTAAAGCTCCACTGGCCCGTTGGAGCATCGTCGGTCAGTACCGTAGAAAACTCATAGACACCGGGAACGGTATTGCGCCAGGTCACCCGGTCGCTGCGGGTTCCGTCAGGTCGGCGCAGGTAGTACGTCAGGAGGCTATCGGGCTGTGCCTTACCATCGGCATCACGATAGAGCCCGTTGATATATACAGTATCGCCGCCGCGATAGAGATCTCGCGGGCCGTACATGAATAGTTCGGTGCTACGGTAAGGGCGGGTGCCCGAGTCGAAATCCGACATATCCAGTGAGGCACTGTTGAGGTGCATGAGGGTAACCGCGTCATCGTCACGTGCGATCAGGACGGTGTTGTAAAAATCTTTGCGCGGATGCTCAACGTATCCTTTACTACCGCTCGAAAGCCTGGTCACTTTCGGCTCCTGGCTGCGATAGCCACTCATCACAGTGAGTTCAACGTTGGTTTTGCTGGCTCCTGAGTTGAGGTCTCTGGTGAAGATTCCTATGTTCTTTCTGTATTCGCGAATATGCAGGCCGATATCGCTGACGGTAAACCAGGTGGTCGACAGCTTGGACTTGAATTGACCCGGTATCGTCATGACCGCGAGGTAGACTGCTTGTTGTTTTAGGGCATCAATCGATGCCAGCGGCAGATTCACTTTGCGCAGACGGTTTCTGTCACTCGTCAGAGCGATACGGCCATCGTAAACAAAGTCAGAGAACTCGTTCATATCCTCAAGTCGATAGATGTGCTCAAGGGCGTCAGATGATTTCCAGAGCAGCATCTGTCGCAGGGCTTCATTGTCATTGCGAACCCGGAAGAAACTGACGTTAACTTCGCTGGCGTTCATAACGTTGACAGGAAGACCAACGCTCAGGTCGGTGGTCAGGTAGTGGCCGTCGCTGGCAAACGTGGCTGACGGTGGCGCTGGGGGTAAGGTCACGCTGGCGCTATCTCCCTCCTTCAGGACAGTGCCGTTACGTGCTTTTAGGCCTTTGCTAACCATCACCTTGTAGGTGCGCTCGGGCTCTGGATCCGCGAGGTAAAGGGTCAGGCCGTCATCAGAGAGAATCCAGGCGGGCGTTTCTCCGCTGATGTGTACGTAATTCTGAAAAGGCTGATTGCTGCTCAGCGGCGCTGAAAAGCGAATGCCTACCGTCATTCCACCGTCGTAACTGGTTTCGTTTACTGAGGCGATTGTCAGTGGGATATCAGCGTACATCGCATCGTTGATCGGGGGAGGCGTGCTGGCGCTCTGTGTTTCTTTAACAACAGATGTTTGTGACGGCGCGCTTTCGGTTTTAGTACTTTCTGAACCAGAGCTTGCGCCTTCCTCTGGTTGGCAGCCGGCCTGGAAGGTACTGAATACAGCAAGAGAAAGCAGAAAGGCGGTTGAGCGCGCAAGTGAAGCCTTGCGGTGCGAGCAACGGTGTTTGGCGAACGGCCTGGTAAATATCTTAAGCATCCCTGATCCCTTGTTATTGATCGAGCAGCCGGAAGGAGACTGCTATGACATCGCGATTCTCCGATTGTACTCATAATTCTTTTCAATCGTGAGATTTCTGGAGGCGTTACTTCGGCGGCCTGCTGGCGTTATTGCTCACAATCAGTACAATATGCCCCCTTGAATTTTTGCCCCGGCGCTGTCACCACCCTGTACCAAAGTACGGGCAGACAGGTAGAAGCGTCGTTTATCTCTGGAGAATCTCATGTCAGACATCAAGAAAGTCGTTCTGGCGTATTCCGGTGGTCTCGATACCTCCGTAATCGCAAAGTGGCTGCAAACTGAATATAACTGTGAAGTTGTCACCTTTACGGCTGACCTGGGTCAGGGTGAAGAAGTAGAACCAGCGCGCGCGAAAGCCGAAGCTCTGGGCATCAAAGAAATCTACATCGACGATCTGCGTGAAGAGTTTGCGCGCGACTTCGTTTTCCCGATGTTCCGTGCTAACACCATTTACGAAGGTGAGTACCTGCTGGGTACGTCTATCGCACGTCCTCTGATCTCTAAGCGTCTGATTGAAATTGCAAACGAAACTGGCGCTGACGCCATCGCACACGGTGCGACTGGTAAAGGTAATGACCAGGTACGTTTCGAGCTGGGTGCCTACGCACTGAAGCCGGGCGTTAAAGTGATCGCTCCATGGCGTGAGTGGGATCTGAACTCCCGTGAAAAGCTGATGGCGTACTGTGATGAGCACAACATTCTTGTAGAGAAGAAGAAAGGCAAGAAGTCTCCTTACTCTATGGATGCCAACCTGCTGCACATCTCTTACGAAGGCGACCTGATCGAAGATCCATGGGCAGAGCCAGAAGAAGATATGTGGCTGTGGTCTGTATCGCCTGAGAATGCGCCAGACGAAGCAACTTACCTGAACATCACCTTCAAGAACGGTGACCCGGTGGCTATCGATGGTGTCGACAAGTCTCCTGCGACCATCATGGAAGAGCTGAACAAGCTGGCCGGTGCGAACGGTATTGGCCGTGTCGACATCGTTGAGAACCGTTACGTAGGTATGAAGGCTCGTGGCTGTTACGAAACTCCGGCAGGTACTGTTTTGCTGAAAGCACACCGTGCGATCGAATCTATCACTCTGGACCGTGAAGCGGCTCACCTGAAAGATTCTCTGATGCCTAAGTACGCTGAGTTAATCTACAACGGTTACTGGTGGTCGCCAGAGCGTAAGATGCTGCAGGCTGCCATCGACGAGACTCAGTCTGTTGTAAACGGTGAAGTTCGCCTGAAACTGTATAAAGGCAATGTGATTGTGGTTGGCCGTAAGTCTGAAGACTCACTGTTTGACGAAGCGATCGCTACCTTCGAAGACGATGCAGGTGCGTACGATCAGAAAGACGCGGAAGGCTTTATTAAGCTGAACGCTTTGCGCCTGCGCACGGCTGCTAAGAAAGGTCGCGACCTGCTGTAAGCTTTTTGCAGTAAGAAACGTCCGGAAAAGAGAGGCGCTCATTGAGCGCCCTTTTTGTGTCTGTCAATCAGTGATCCGCGACCATATTCATAAACCATGAAATCACCAGTTCAACCCGGTACGGACGTTGATCTGACTTTAACGATGAAATATAGATATCGTTGAGCAGAGGTTCGCTGTTTGCCTGCTCAAAAACGACCAGTCTCCCATCGTCGATGTGCTGCTGGACCCCATCGGGTATCTTCAGATCCGGCTGTGGGTGGCTGTATGGCAAGACATACAGGGAATTCGCTGGGAGTGGTTGATGCCGTCATGGGCAGATTCCTTTCTATTCGTTGACGGAAACTTACTGGTACAAACCAGATCTCAGGCATATATTGAAATCAGTCTTTTGAGTATTTAGGAGGTTGTATGCACTTTTCGCTAGTACCCGCGTTGCTGCTACTTCTGAATATCTCTCTTCCCGTTTCCGCTCTACCTTCCATAGATGGTGCTAAGAACTCCGGCATAGCGGATGCCGGCTCTGCTGCCCTGGTTGTAGAAAACCTTGCTGAAGCACTGCTGAGCGCATGTGATAACGGCGCAGATGACGACGAAAAGTCGGCACTTTCAAGCCGCAAGCTATCGGGTGTTATCCTGCCTTCACAGGACGTTCCTTATATTGTCTCAGCGGCAGTTCCCTCTGTAGTTCGGTATTCCTCTATACGGGCTCCCCCTTCGCTCTGATTCTTCAGACTATTCAATCAAATATTCAAGAATCAGTACTGCACGATAAGTTGCAGTGCGAGGAGATCGTATTATGAAAAAATTGACCCTGTATCCTGTCCAGAAAATTGATGAGTTGGTTCAGCCCGCAGATTTTAAAGAGAAAACTCTGCTCAGCCCGGCGATGGATTTCTTTACTGATTTCCGTGACGTTGAGCCTTTGGTTATTGAAGGACCTGTTCCCGCGCCTGAAGCGCGGAGTCTGATGATCCGGACACACGTCAGGTTGAAGATCGTGGTTGATGCCGCCGGACATTTTGCGGGGGTGGTATCTGCAGCCGATCTGTCGGAGCAAAATATTATTGCTGAAGCAGCTGGTTCAGGCGTCCCTCGTGATGAAGTGCCGGTCAGTGATCTGATGACCAGAAAACAGGATCTACTGGCGTTAAATATTCATGAGGTAAGTTCATCAACGATTGGTGATGTGATTGACTTTCTTCAGGATAACTATCAGCAACATTGCCTGGTGATAGATGAGGACACCCACCAGATTCGGGGTGTTTTTTCGGCCAGTGATATTTCACGTAAGTTGAGGCTGCCGGTGAATATTCAGGAGCAATCCAGCTTCAGTAAAGTCTTCTCTGCAGTATCGTGAGAGTGAAGGCTGTCCGGGATATTTACTACGGGCAGTCCTCTGATCCATTAAATTATTCTGATCCCGCCAGCGGGAGCCTGGCGGTTGTGTGTGGTCGTACAGGTAACCCCAGATACTTTTTCAGAACGTCATCGAACTTATTCCAATAATAGGCTTCACCGCCAACCGGAACCAACCAGGCAGCAACGGCTCTGCGATATGACCGACTTTTGACGATATCGGGCAGGGCTTTGTTTATGGCCTGAATAGCTTTCTTACCCTCAGATGAGTTCGTGCAGCCGACCGCCCCCAGAATAAAGCTGCCACGGGTTTCGGCAATAGGGAGGAAGCGTAGTTGGTCAGCGTCTTCGTCAGAGCCCGCATAGTGATTCAGAACAAACTCGTAGTCGATCACGAAGTCAAAGCGCCCCTGGCTCAGCATGGTGAGAATGCCCTTTGTCTCGGTCGAGCCTGCTCGTGTATTGATTTCGATATTGTGTCGATATCGGCGCAGTATGTCGTCCAGTTTTTCGCCGTAAGTGCGGCCGCTTATGTGCCCCATACTGGTCTTCTGCTCGCTGATTACGGATTCTAACGACACGCTGCCATCGTCCTGCACTGATAAGCTCTCAGCGAATGCATTGGTGGTGATGATACCGTGGGGTAGGTACATGGCATTGGGCACTGAGAGCAAGTAGTCATCGCTCAGTGGTGCCTCATGAATCATGGTCGCGAAGCACAATGGATCGTATGACTTCCAGCTTGACGACAAGCGACTCAGCGGCACATGAAGAGTGTTATGTCGGTAATTATCCAAAGCACCTTCAATCAGCGTTTGCAATTGATCACCAAAGCCTTGCTGGCCATCTGATCTGATGATGTAGAAAGGGGGCGCGTCGTTTTTTACCCAATTCAGATTCTCGGGGGCTGATTCTTCAGCATGAACGACAAAACAAAACATCCATATCAGCACGGTAACCGTGCATTTGACTAGGTGTTGCGACAACTTCCGTCTCATAGACCCCACTCACCAGACTTCTGCATCCTTTCAACTGAGGGTATGCCGGTTCACAAACCAGGTCAATCCTCACTGATGCACGGCACATTTGCACATTGGCAGTCATGATTGTGTCCGGTAACCTGAGACGCTTTCCTGATTCAAAACCAGAAGTTGCTAGTAATAGAAGTCGCTAAAAATAATACCGCTAACAATAATATAGGGGATGACTGTGTCTAAAGAGTGGGCTTTCTGCGGCATCGCAGAACTTCAGGCAGCGCTGGCTGCTGGAGAGGTTACCAGCCGTGGGTTGGTAGAATACTTCCGTGATCGCATTGAGAAGCTGAACCCAGAACTGAACGCCGTCGTGGCAACGAACTTTGATGATGCATTATCCCGTGCTGATGCTGCCGATGAAGCGAGAGCAAAAGGCGAGTCATGGGGCCCTCTGCATGGTATCCCAATGACGATCAAAGATACCTTCGAAGTTGTCGGCATGCCTTGTACTGCGGGCTCCCGCTCTCTAGCTAAACATATACCAGCGGAAAATGCGTTTACCGTACAACGACTTGTCGACGCGGGTGCCATTCCTTTTGGTAAAACTAATGTTCCTTTGTTTGCGGGTGATCTGCAGAGCTTCAATAAGGTCTACGGCACCACAAATAACCCCCATGATACCAGTCGCACGCCGGGCGGCTCGTCCGGTGGTGCAGCCGCTGCGCTTGCTGCAGGGCTCACCCCGATTGAGTTAGGGTCTGACCTCGCGGGCTCTATCCGCACACCATCTCACTTCTGCGGAACCTACGGCCATAAACCGACGCATGGCATTATCGCTAGCCGCGGTCATATTCCAGGCCCACCGGGGATGCTTCTTGAACCGGACCTGTCGACACCGGGGCCGATGACGCGTCATGCTGATGACCTGGATGTCATGCTCGATATTCTGGCAGCACCGGGTCCATTAATGGGAGATTCCTGGTCACTGACACTGCCCGAAGCGCCTGAGAAAGATCTGAGTGGCTATAAGGTGCTCTTATGGACTCAGGATTCATTGAGCCCGATTGATGATGAGTTGCAGGCAGCCTACACAGCGTTGGCTGCACACCTGAAGTCTCAAGGTGTAGACGTCACGACCGGAGCGCCAGAAGGGATGTCGCTGGAGACCTTTGTCCCAACCTATATGAACCTGCTTGGTTCGGTACTCAGTGGAACCCTGAAGCCTGCTCAGCGCCGGGTAACGGCCGTGATAGGCAAGCTTGCCGGAATATTCGGTGCGAAGCTTAAACTCAGTGCTCATATCGATAAACTGCTGAAAGGGATGACACAGGTTCATGCTGACTGGCTGCAACAGCACGAAACGCGTCTGCGAATTGCACAGAAAGCCGATAAGCTATTTGACCAGTACGATGTGATACTGACTCCTGTGGTTCATGTGCCTGCGTTCAAGCATCAACCAAAGCCCGCAATGCACAAGCGCAAACTTCATGTAAACGGTATGCCTGGTCCTTACACGGATATCTTTATGTGGATTGCTCCGGCAACACTAATGGGGTTACCCGCGACGAGTGCACCTGTGGGCTCAACAAAGAACGGCCTGCCGGTGAACGTGCAGATCCTTGGCCGCAAATATCACGATAAAACGACGATTAAATTTGCGTCTCTGTTAGAGAAATCATTCCGCGGTTTTGTTAAACCAGAAGGGTACTGACTTCTGTCTCAAGTGAACTCTGTGAGGGTACATGCTCGAACTGATACCTGACGGCCTGACCCTGACAGAGGCCCTGATACTTTTTGCTGCGTCATTCCTTGGCTCCTTTATAACGGCGGCTTTGGGAGTGGGTGGGGGCGCCTTTCTGATTACCGTGATGGCAAGCATCGTGCCGCCCATAGCTCTGGTGCCAGTGCACGGTGTGGTGCAACTGGGATCAAATGCGTCGCGCGCGTTCCTTTCCCGCCAGTACCTTGATCGCCCGCGTCTGTTCTGGTTTGTCGCGGGCGCCATTATCGCTGTCGCCGGTGGTGTCTGGCTGGTCGGGCGCCTCGATGCCCAATTGATTCCTCTGTTTATCGCTTTGTTTGTTCTCTGGATTACCTGGCTACCGATGCCAAAAATTGGTCTTGGCCGGACACGTGTCGGTTTAGCGATCGGGGGCTTTATTACGACATTGGCGAGTTTTCTGGTCGGTGCCTCGGGCCCACTTGTCTCGGCCTGGCTGAGCAAAGATGCTCACAATAAGTGGCATTACACTGCGCTTTTCTCCACCGCGATGAGCATTCAGCATCTGCTTAAAATCATCGTATTCGGCGCTATCGGCTTCGCGTTCTCTGCCTGGATTCCGGTTATGGCGGGCATGATTGTTTTAGGTTATTTGGGGACAAAGTCAGGGCTTAAACTGCTCGGCAAACTGCCCGAAGCGCGTTTCAGACTGCTGTACCGCTGGTTTCTTAGTTTGCTGGCTGTGCGCTTGTTAGTTGCGTGGTGGTTGTCGCTTTCAGTAAGCTGACCTGACGGTCAGTAAAAGGTAAATAAGGCCTGAATGGCCGTTATCAGCAGCCTTCCCAAACTCTTTTCACCCAAACGGGTGAAGAAAGCCCGAATACCCTTCTGGTCTACTTCTTTCGTTGACAAAAATTAACGTTCGGGAGAGCAGAATGGAACTGAATAAATTAACACTGGCGGTACTTGCCGCGACTTCTATGACTCTGGTTGGCTGTGGTGGCGGTTCGTCATCTTCCAGTGATGATGAAACCGGTGACGACATCGTTACGCCTGATCCTCTTGCGGTGTATACCGATACAGCATGGTCTTTAGGTGCGGATGAGTTGGTTGGCCTTACCTACCCTCAGAGTGCGACAAACGGTGACATGGTTGCGCTTAAGCGTTCGACCGGCTCCGACGACAGCATCTCCCATACCTTGATGGTAGCGCCTGCAGCAACAAAAGAATTTGCAGATGTTGAGGGCGTAGCACTCGAAAAAGACTACTACCGTGATGTTCTGGCGTTGCCTGTGTCTGGTACCGTCGAGGGCGAAGAAATCGACACTGTTCTGATTGCGACTTGCGGATACGAAGAAGCCAGCGTAATTGAAGGTGGAGAAGCCCTTGATGGCGGCGAGGGCGGCGGAGCCAGCGCTCAAGCGGTTGCCATTGAAGAAGAAACTCAGACTCCAGCAAGCCTTGAGATCTATCTGGCCGGTACAGACATCAGCGCAGATCTCGACATTAACGATGAGACCGAGGGTAACTTCTTTCTGGTTGACTGCCATTCGCTCGGCGGCCTATCGGCTTCTGATCTGAGTAGCAAAGGCACTGATGCCTATGAAATTGATTTCTTCATTACTGGTAGGGACAGCACTGGTGAAGTCGCAGTTTTTGAAGCCAGCCTGATTTACGATTATGAGAACAATGAAGTAACTGAAAGTGACTTTACTGTGTTGGATACTGACGCTGGTATTATTGTGACGGCAGTTGAAGAAGATCCTGAAGATGATTTTCTGGTTGCCATGACTGTTGAGGACAATACCTATCTTTTGAGTGCGCTGGAATCGGAAGGCATTGAACTTAATAATGACGGTAATCCATTTACATCTGATACTGAAAATGGGGTAGTTATCCTGGACCTGGTATACAGCGGCGAAAGCTTACTTGCTGTTTCAGCAGATGCCGGTCTTGCCGGTGCGGACTTCAATGGAGGTGAGTACGTATTGCTGAGCGGTGGTGATTTCACCCGATGCGTTGATCAGCTGGCTGTAAACGGCACAACGGTGTGGTGCCACGACTCTACTGACGAAGGCAAGCTGATTGAGTTTACGGCACCAACAGTACCGCAGTCTGACGTTGTCGAGGAAACTCCGGAAGAGTCTCCAGTGAGAGCAGTGTCTCTTGCTGCCTCTTCTTACAAAGCAAGTAAAGAAGAAGCCGAGCAGATTAAGGCGGAACTCGAAGGCGCTGGTGCTGAAGTCGAAGTGAAATAATCACTGGTATTACTCATTCTTACCACACTCTTTTAGCCCTCTTTTCAGGGGGCTTTTTTGTCCTTTGATAAAGGTCAAGCTATGAATCTTAAGTTTCATATTTCACCTGTTTAGGTGAAGTAGTCACCAGAGTAGTCGTTTACTATTGATTCGTGCTTGAAGGTATACTCGTTAGAGCATTTGGAAGCTGAGGGTAATGCAGATCGCCCAGTGCCAGTGTCTGAACAATGATCAGGGGTATAATCCGGTAATAGAATCATGTAGGCCTCTTCGGGTGTCAGAAGCAAAGTGATGTTAAGGAGTAATCGCGTTGGCAGGACTTCTAAAGAAACTTAAAAATGAGTTTCTCCCTCCTATAAGTGAACACCCGTTGGCGGAAGACCTGCAGTGGGAAAGGCACAACCTTTTTATGGCGGAAGTCGGTTCCCGGATGGTTGGGTCGGTCATTGTGGCCTGTATTGTTGGCTTGATGTTTTATTCATCGGCGACAGCTAATGCGCTCCTCACCTGGTTCTCTGGTATTCTTTTTGTTGCCATTAACTCTTGGGTACTGATACGTTGGCATTATCGCTCAGACCATGAAAATCGTTCTTTAAGTTACGTCCGAACCTGGCATTGGGTAAACCTCTATCTCTCTGTGATATGGGGAATATTCTGGGCGCTGACCCCGTTTTTATTCTTTCCTGATGCCAGTCAGATTCAGATACTTTCTTTGCTGCTACTTGTGGTAGTTGCCTCATCGATGCCATCAGTCACGATGGGATGTTACCCTGATATTTATATTACATTTCTTACCCCTGTTTTTTTCAGTTTCAGTTGGCATCTTCTATCCGTGGACTTTGGTGGTGAAATACTGCCACTTATAATCGCGCCACTTACCTGGATGATGCTGGTATTGTTCAGTATCGTGATTCATCGAACCCACATGGAGTCCATCATCTTACGCCTGGAGCATCGTAACGCACAGGAATTAGCAGATGAGCGGACAGCTGCGAAAACACGTTTTATTGCCGTCGCCAGTCACGACCTTCGACAGCCAGTACAGGCAGCGCGCTTGTATGCTGAAGCCATGCTCTCGAACCCTGAAATGCGCAATCAGGAAACGTCGGAAAAGCTGGTAAGAAGCTTATCTTCTGCAAGTCATCTGCTGGACAGACTGCTGGATATCTCAAAGCTTGATGCCGGTGTGCTCGAAGTTAATCTCCAGACGGTTCGCGTTCAGAAAGTATTGAATGAAATATCGGCCGTTCACTCTGTACATGCGATGGAGAAAGGAATTCACCTGCGTGTTCAGGGTGAACAATGTTTTGTTTCTGCAGACAAAAGCATTCTGATTGAAATCCTCGATAATGTGATTGGCAATGCTGTACGTTATACCGAGCAGGGTGAAATTACGGTATCTGCGCATGCCTCCGGTGGTAGCGTTTGCCTCACTGTGACGGATACAGGCTTGGGAATTCCCAAATCAAAGCAAGCCATTGTATTTGAGGAATTCGTACAGCTGGAATCTGGTCCGGAAACGGTCACCGGCAATGCTGGTATGGGGCTTGGTCTTCCGATTGTTAAGCGCTTATGTGAATTACACGCCATTCCTTTCGAATTCGAGTCTGATGTAGGGCAGGGCACATCTTTCCGCTTCTACTTACCTCGTGCATTGGAAGAGAGTGGGGATTACACAGATAACATTACGATCAAAGAGCAGGCACCTTTACGTATACTGTTGATTGATGATGAACCTCAGATCACAGATTCTTTATCGATGATCCTGGTCGCCGCGGGTCATGATGTTGAGGTTGCGCATAACATGCAACAGCTTCAGCAGATCCTGATAACTGGACGTTTTATCCCCCAACTGGTTCTCTCGGATGACCGACTGCCTGGAAATCTTACTTCCGGTGACATCATTGAAGAGGTTAACTCTCACCAGGGCAGACTGATCTGCTACCACTTTCGTGGA
>NZ_DDKU01000048.1:0-11984 GCF_002339775.1 Thalassolituus sp. UBA2590 | reverse complement strand
CTCTTATTCAAAACCCCTGATTGCCTACGCAGTCAGGGGTTTTTTCATTGCGAGCTTGCCGAACACGTCAAGGTCGCCTGCGACCCCAGTCTATTCAAAACCCCAGCAGGGTAACCTGCTGGGGTTTTTTCTTATCCAGGGTTTATGCCAGGTTGCCTGGTTATGCGCGATGGATCGCTCGAGCTCATCATGGAACATGTCGGAGGGGACCGCATCCCAGACAATGCACCGGGCTACAACGCTGTCGGAAAAGGGCCGCATATGGATTCCCGCCTTCGCGGAGATGACACCGGCAATGGCGATGCTGTCAGGAAGAAGCTCGACTCTTGCAACTAGTCCTGGCACCTCCATCTGTACTCTCACTCATCCTGTCCCTTGCTTTTCAGTTCACTAGCGACCTTAACTCTGTGTTGGTGATTTATTACATGTGTCTACCTGAAAGAGAGTGTAACTCTCTGTAACCAACTGATATATATCGATAATTATGAAAATGTTCCTTTTGAAGTAAGGCATTGCATGTCATTATGGCCCGTATTGATGCAGGTTGTTTACCGATCCTTGATTGGAAATTACCTGATAGGAGAACTACTTTTAATTTAATCTGACAGTTGTTCAATAAATTCAAAAATAGGTGAAGTATGCGTTTACAGGATGTAGGTCCAGTTTTCGTCTTGTCTGGTCTTGTTGCAAGTGCGTCGGTTTGTGCGCTTGAGCCAATGACCGACCGTGACCTGTCTGATGTTTCAGGGCAGGCATTCATCACTATTGACACAAGTTCATACAATCAGGGCGCAGGAAACTGGTCCGGCGATTATGAGTTCACCAAGGTTAACCTTGGGATGGAACTCGAGACCGTATTCAACATTGATGAGCTCAGGGTCAGCCGCTTTGATCGTGATGCTTATGTGGATGGCACAGTCCCTGTGACCGATGATGATCGGAATATCGTTACCAATCCGGATGGCAGCATCCAGGTATACGATTCCGACATTATCATTAATAACTTTGCCTTGGGTCGTGTCGATAACTACGATGACGCTGCGAACGCAGAGTATGTGCCGTTTATGGCAAAGAACCCCTACATCGAACTTGCATATAAAATCGAGAATGATGAAAAACGAATCTCTGGACTTCGTGTAGGGTTCGAGAAGGCTCAAGGTGATCTCTCGGGCGATCTTGTCTCTCTGACAGGTAAGATCGAAGGCGAGATTCGCGGTGACGCTGCGGTCGTTTATAACCAGAATTGTCCTGGGGCTGGCTTTATCAACTGTACTGCACTTGCTTTAGCACAGGGTACCGAGATTTATACTCAGGTCGATCTTCTTGATGCTGCAACAGGCGACGGTGCAGATAGCCTGAATGTTGCGTACGTGAAGCGTGCTTCATGGTTTGGTGTGCCGAATGGCCGTAACTTCGATTCTGACGAGGGTGGTTTGATTCCTACTCTGGTTCCCTTGCTCACCCGTGCAGATGATTGTGAGGTGACTGGTACGCCTGGTTGTTTCCGTACAAGCATCTACCAGTCAATTTACATTGGTGATAAGGACGCTTCTTTTGAAGATGGTTCTGCCAGTGGTGTATTTATCTCAATGCAGACTGAGTCAGTGCCATGGGAAGACCTGTCAGGCGTCCCTGGAACTGATCGTGTTCTTACTGATCAGGGTGCTTATTTAAACATCGCGCGTTACCAATCCGGTAATGAGACTAAGTATCCTCTGTACCTGACGCTTGAAGAAGCTACGAATGGTACGCAAAGGGTAGCGACCTGTGTTGGCCGGATTAAGGGGTGCTGATGATATGAGAAAACTATTGTCTTTATCCGCCGCTTTGATTGTTGCTCATTCTGCAAACGCGGACCTGCAGGCGCTTGATGACGCCGAAATGTCCTCCCAAAGTGGAGCTGGCCTGGGCTTTGCCCTGCAGGATTTCGTATTCAGTACTGACGACGCGTCGTTATCCGTTACAGGAATTGAAGATGGCAGCAGTAATGAAGTCGGGATTCAGTGGGATCAGTTCTACATCATGGGCAAGGGTAGCCAGAACGGCTCAGTGAGGATACCTGTAGATATTGGTAGCTATCTGAACCCTTGGGTAGTCCGAAGCGTTCGCGGCAGTTCGGATTGGGACGGTGACCCTGCTGATTTCTATACCGGTGACGCACCTGCTATCGGCGATGACGTTGCTGCATTGCAGATTCTTACTGATGTATATACCTCAACCGCTCAGAATACCCGGCAGTACGTGATGGATTGTATTTTTGCCTCTGCTGCGGACTGTGGGCAGCGCTCCTCTATCAGGCGAAGCGGGGCAGACATAGGGTCCCGCTTCACGCTCGACTTTGCCGATGGTACCAATCATGTCTGGAATATAGATATGAGTGGAGTGTATCTGGACGGTACGGGGTTTACTCTGTGGTCGCGCCCCGATGATTCAGGTCAGTCAGAGCTTCTGGGGCAGTTGAACCTTTCTCTGTTGGCTGAGGAATTTCAGATTGATACATGCGGAGATGCATGTACCGGTACGGGATCTTTGTTACAGATTGACCAGTTTTATTTGGGCTTGAATCTGGGTTTTGGCGATATCCAGCCTCTGAAGTTCAGCGCTACCTCTGACGGTAATTTCGTACTTGAACTAAGTAAGCCCGATCCATCTTCCCGTGGTGTTGATCCAACGGATAGCGATGCCATGCTGGCTTTCTTCAATGAGTATTACGCTAACGCGCCGAAGAGCGATATTTACATTGGTGAAATTACCGTAGGTAATCGTACTGCTGGAGAGACTGTCGTAAACGGTTTCCGTGCTCAGTATCTCAAAGCGACCAGTATCGATCTCTGATCGATACTGGCGTCTCTCTTTTTTCGGATCTTCTTTTTCAGATCTGGCTCGTCGGGTCTGGTTCCTCAGATCTGATCCGCATCCGTCACTATGGTCACAGGGTAAACCTGAGACTTTTTAAGTTGCGGGTTCAGAGGTAGCATTTTTTCTCCAAGTTTATCGAGCGTTGATGCCCGGTTATCAGGAGAAGGGTGGGTACTCAGGAACTCCGGGCCTCCGCCACCTCCGGCCTCTGCCATTTTCTTCCATAAGCTCACCGCAGCATCTGGGTTGTATCCGGCGCGAGTAGCCAGCTCGATGCCTATTTCGTCAGCTTCTGATTCAGCGGTACGACTGTTTGGTAATTCCAGTGCGACCTTGGCTGCCATGGCGGTTCCTGTCAGCACATAGCCATTGTTATCAGTGACGACGGCCGTTGCTGCCAGCGCGCCATTCATGAGTACTGCACGGGACATGCGTTCAGCAGTGTGATTGGCCAGGGCATGAGAAATTTCATGCCCCATGATCTGTGCGATTTCATCGTCGTTCAGATTTAACTGGGTGACGATACCGGTGTAGATCGCCATACGCCCGCCAGCCATACACCAGGCATTTAGGGTATCAGGGTCGTCAATAATCGCGACGCTCCAGTCCCAGTCTTTGGTGTCCGGATCAAGTTTTATCGCTTCAGTGACCAGTCGCCCGGTGATTGTCTCAATGCGTTTTACCCAGGCAGGGTCCGTGACCAGCTGATCATTCTGATCGAGTTCACCTACGGTGCTCGCGTACGCTTTTTGAGACTCCACAATCGCTGAATTCGGCGAGACGATCATAAGTTGATTGCGGCCGGTCAAGGTGGTTGCACAACCTGCTATGGCTGCGCTGATCAACGTCAGGCTGATCACTTTCTTCATATCCGTATTCCTGAAGTAAGGTATGTATCGTTAGTCTAAGGTGTTGCTGAGTGAGTGTGTAGTGCTAATGCCGACAGCGCAGTCCTGCGCTTTAAGGTCTGGTATACTCGCGTTTTTTCTCCAGCGGGATTTCAGCGTGTTTGCCGGAACAGAATTACACCCAAGGCTAATTGCCGGGCTTGAAAAACAGTCCATTACAGAAGCAACAGACGTGCAGCTTGAGGTTATCCCTGAAGTATTACGCGGGAGTGACGTTCAGGTATGCGCAGAAACGGGCAGTGGTAAGACCTTTGCCTACTTGTTGCCGATTATGCAGAAGTTACTGACGGTCGATGCACCAGACAGCGCCACGCGTGCTCTTGTGATCGTTCCTACCCGCGAGCTCGCCCGACAGGTATTCAAGGATGCTAAGCGCCTGACCGATATGAATCATCTTGAGGCCGGAGTGTTAACCGGCGGTGAAGAGTTCAAGTATCAGGCTGCCGTGCTGCGTAAGAACCCGGAGATCCTTATTGCAACACCCGGACGGCTTGTTGACCATCTGAAGCGCGAAACGGCAGAGCTGGGAGATATCGAGTTCTTAGTTCTTGATGAAGCGGACCGGATGCTGGATATGGGCTTCTCTGAAGATATGGAGCTTATTGTTGGCAAGTGTGGCTCTGAGCGTCAGACGCTGATGTTGTCCGCAACCTTGCGCCATGAAGGCGTAGGGCGTGCAGCACGTTCGTGGCTTAAGGATCCTGTAGAGATCACTACGCAAGGTATCCAGGAGCGTCATGACGATATTACTCAGCAGCGCATTCTGGCTGATGACAATGCCCATAAAGATCGCCTGTTAACCTGGCTCCTTGCCAATGAAACCTATGATAAGGCGATTGTATTCGTTAATAAGCGCACAGAAGCTGAACGTCTGAGCGAGTTCCTTCGTCGCCATAGAGAGGGTATTGCCGTACTCCACGGTGATATGACGCAGGATGAACGCAATTATGTCATGCAGAATGTTCGTGAAGGTCGACGGAATATACTCGTAGCAACCGATGTGGCAGCACGGGGGCTTGATGTTGACGGGCTGGATCTGGTGATCAATTACGATCTTGCCCGCAAGGGTGATGAGTATATTCATCGTATTGGTCGAACCGGGCGAGCAGGGCGCAGTGGTCTGGCGATCAGCTTGATTGCCCCGAATGAATGGAACCTGAAAGCGGCCATTGAACGCTACATTCAGCAGGAGATGGATTCACGTACGATCAAAGAGCTTAAGGCGAAGTATACAGGGCCTAAGAAGGTTAAGGCCTCGGGCAAGGCTGCTGGTATTAAGAAGAAAAAACCACGTGGGCCTGCTGCTAAAAAAGCGGCCGCGAAGAAAGCTGCCGAGAAAAAAGGCCCGTCTCCGAAGAAGAAAAACGGGCCCCGGCCTT
Source organism: Thalassolituus sp. UBA2590 (assembly GCF_002339775.1). Taxonomy (NCBI): domain Bacteria; kingdom Pseudomonadati; phylum Pseudomonadota; class Gammaproteobacteria; order Oceanospirillales; family Oceanospirillaceae; genus Thalassolituus; species Thalassolituus sp. UBA2590. Next base: position 6,838 of record NZ_DDKU01000048.1, on the reverse strand, counting down.
CACGTCCCGCAGGTAACCTGATGGACAGTGAAGGTTTTGCGCCTATTAAGAGAAAGAAGTAAATCAGAGAAAGTAGGATGCCTGAAAACAGGCTGGCATCTTTCCCTCAGCGGCCAAACTGGCCGCTGTTGTAATCCTTGATGGCCTGCTCAATCTCTTCATGCGTATTCATCACAAACGGACCATAGTGTGCGACGGGCTCAAGGATTGGGTCACCTGTCAGTACCAGAAAGTTCGCATCACTTTCGGCTTTAAAAACGAGCTCTTCCCCTTGGGTGCTGTAAATCAGTAACGGCTTCTCTGGCAGTGACTGACCTGTTGCCAGCTGCCCCTTATAGACGTAAACGATGGCACGTTTGCCCGAAGTGACCGGGAGTGTCAGTATCTCACCTTGAGTAAGAGAGACGTCCAGATAGCTGGCGTTAGCGGCCAGCTTGTCCAGAGGCCCTTCCACCTGCTGATCTTCGATGTACCAATCACCTGCAAGAACTCTGACTTCGCCACCCGTATTAAGAGCAACCACAGGGATCTCTGATTGCGGAACATCCCGGTAATCCGGTGCACTCATTTTGTCTTTTGCTGGCAGGTTGATCCATAGCTGAAAACCATGGAGGCCACCCTGATCGAGTTCAGGCATCTCACTGTGGATAATACCGCGCCCAGCAGACATCCACTGAGCGCCACCACTGCGTATTTCGCCCCGGTTGCCCATATGATCTTTGTGGATCAGAGCGCCTTTGCGCAAATAGGTCAGCGTTTCCATTCCGCGATGAGGGTGAGGCGGAAAGCCCCCCATGTAATCCGCTTCGTCATCGGACACCAGCTCGTCGAGCATCAGAAAAGGATCGGCATCGCGTTGATTGAAGAGGGCAAGGCGTCTGATTTTTACGCCATCACCGTCTGAGCTTGGATAACTACGAATGATATTTTCGAGAGTGCGTTGCGTCATAAGTACCTCCGGTTAGCGATTAGTCTATCGCGCTTACTGGGGTGTAACGAGGGGATAAATTGGTATTGGTTGTTTCGCTGAGTTTTCTAATTGTCTTATTAAACTGCGGATTGTTCTTCGACCTGCTCATCCAGCCCGTCTTCCAGAGCTTTGCAGAGCTCTTCGCAGGAGGTCGGATCTGAATACGGCTCACCGTTCGCGTCGACGATGAAGAAGATATCGGATACCTGCTCACCTTCCGTCAGAATTTTAGCCCCCTGGAGCTGAGCGCCGAAATCCATAAGGATACTGCCGACTCGTGCCAGAAGGCCCGGGCGGTCAGCGGCAGTGACCTCGAGCACGGTTCTGCGCATCAGAGGGTCGTTGCTGATAGTCACCTGGGTAGGTACATCGAATTGTTTCAGAACGCGTGAGGTCCGGCGACGTATGATGGTGTCGAATTCTTCAGGCTCATCGAGTGCGTCGCATAGGGTATTGCGGATGACGCGGATGCGCTCCGGGTCAGTAATCGCTTCGTTATTTTCGTCCAGAACAATATAGGTATCGACCGCGTTATTCTCGGACTCAGAGGTCATGATGCGCGCGTCCTGAATGTTCAGGTTGAGCTGGTCCAGGGTTGCCGTTGTTACCGCAAACAGATTGGGCTGATCTTTCATAAAGAGGAATATCTGTGTGGCACCCTCGAACTGACGGTCGGAGGTCTGTCGTACAGAAACCAGCGGCTTAGCGCTGTTGCCGTGCGCATCTATTTCGCGGGTTTGCCAGACGATATTGTCGACGCCTTCGCGTAAAAAGTAGTCTTCCCCTGGTTGTCCCCAGATCTCTCTGGCGCGCGCTTCCGGCAGGCCGTAATCCTGAAGTTGTGCAATGGCTTCCTGCTGGATCTCTTCAATCACATCATCTTTATGGAGGCGATTTTCCAGACCACGGCGCAGCGCTGCCTGGGTATTTCTGTACAGCTCGCGCATCTGTTCTGCACGCCATGGCGTCCACAGCTCAGGGTTGGTTGAGTGAGTGTCTGCCACAGAAATCAGGAACAACATATCGAGGTGGTATTGATCACCTACCTCTACGGCAAACTGATGAATATCATCAGGATTGCTCAGGTCGAGGCGTTGGGAAGCGTTCGACATTAATAAGTGGTTACTGACCAGCCAGGTGACCATATGTGTATCAGCTGGCTTAAGTCCGTGCTGTATACAGAAGGCTTCGGCAATCTCGCCACCATTGGCAGCATGATCGCCTTCGCGGCTCTTGCCCACGTCGTGAAGCAGTGCCGCCAGATAGAGCACTTCTTTTTTATGAACCTTGTGGATCAGGCGTGATGCAATGGGAAAGCGTTCTCGAACGTCGCCGTAACGGAAGTGCCGCAGTAGCCGGATCATACGGAAGGTATGCTCGTCGACTGTGTACTTGTGCAGCAGGTCGTATTCCATCATGCCGATCACCCGACCGAACGATGGGATGTAACGACCAAGAATACCGTAGCGCATCATGCGGGACAGCTCACGCACAACACGTGATCTGCTGCGCATGAGAGTCATGAAGATGGCATTGTGTTCTGGATTCTGCCGGTACTCTTCATCAATCAGATTACGGTTGTCGCGAAGGGCGCGGATCGTCGCGGAGTGTATGCCTTTAGATTCTGAGATCTGTGCCAGCATAGGGAAGACTCTGAGCAGCCAGGCAGGTTCTTTCTCGAACAGGTCTGGTGTGGTCAGTTGCAGATAGCCATTGCACAGCACGAAGTGCTCATTCACAGGTGTGATGGTGTCGTCGTCACACTGCATATAGTCTTCGGTAAAGTGCATCATCAGCATATCGCTCAGCTCCATGGTGGAGAGCTGATGACGATAGAACTGTGACATAAAGCGCTCGACGCCGAGCTGTCGACCTGTGTCTTTGTACCCCAGAACTTCTGCAACCTGAGTCTGAAGGTCAAAAAGAAGCCGGTCTTCCTCGCGACCTGCCAGCATATGTAGGGCGTATCGTACTTCCCAGAGAAAGCTCACGCTGCTGGCCAATCTTTTATGCTCGAACTCGGTCAGGAAGCCGTTATCTTCCAGCGCCTGTAAGGTGCCTTTACCAAAGTGTCGGATGGCCACCCAGGTGATGGTCTGGATATCACGCAGAGCACCGGGCGAATTTTTAACGTTGGGTTCGAGGTTGTAATCGGCGCTGTTGTGCTTGTCGTGGCGGGTATTGAGCTCTTCTGACTTAGCTTCGAAGAAGACCGCAGCCGGCCACTGAGCTTCTGGGGTGATCCGTGCGCGAAGTTCGGAATGCAGTGTTTCATCACCGATAAGAGTTCTGCTTTCAAGAAGGTTGGTGATGATGGTCAGGTCGCCTTTGGCCTCGGTAACACACTCATCCAGAGTGCGGACGCTGTGGCCAATATCGAGTTTGATATCCCAAAGTAGGGTAATGAAGTCCTGCAGGTCACTGGCGTGGCGGTTGATGCTGTCTTCGTCACGAGCAAGCAGGAGCAGGTCGATGTCAGAGTGAGGATGCAGTTCCGCACGGCCATAACCGCCCACTGCGATCAGGGCGATGTCTTGCGTCGCAATATTACGGAAGCGCCAGAGTGCGCGTAAAACCCGGTCGATAAGCGTGGCACGATGCCGGACCAGCAGGTCGGCATCGAGAGTTTCCCGGAAATAATGGTGAGCTTCATCCTGAATGCGGGTAAGAAGAGGCTTGATGACGGGGAGAGGGAGGGATTTCTCCTTCAGTTCTTCCAGTAGGGCATCTTCATCTACCTGAGGTAGTACCGGCATGTCAGATAGATCGGTCACTTCCAGAACTGCTCTTCTTCTTTGCGTTTCGTTAAGACTTCGACACCGTCAGCAGTCACCAGCAGAGTGTGTTCCCACTGAGCTGATGCTTTGCGGTCTTTGGTTACTACAGTCCAGCCGTCTTTGAGCAATTTATTGTGCCGGGAGCCCAGGTTAATCATTGGCTCGATGGTGAAAATCATGCCTTCCTGAATGGCCATACCAGTACCCGGTTTGCCATAGTGAAGGATCTGAGGGTCTTCATGGAAGACCTTGCCGATACCATGGCCACAGTACTCCCGGACAACGGAGTAGTGGTTGGATTCAGCGTATGTCTGAATCGCATGGCCTATATCACCGAGCTGAACACCGGGCTTGACCATATCAATCGCGAGGTACAGTGACTCCTGAGTGACACGGATAAGACGATCCAGCGCAGGTTGCACGTCGCCCACCATAAACATCTTGCTGGTGTCACCGTGGTAGCCATCTTTGATGACGGTGACATCAATATTAACGATATCGCCTTTCTTCAGAATCTTATCGTCGCTGGGGATGCCATGACAGATGACCTGATTCACTGAGGTACATATCGACTTCGGAAAACCGTTGTAATTGAGAGGGGCTGGAATCGCTTTCTGCTCGTTGACTATATAGTCGTGGCAAATGCGGTCGAGCTCACCTGTAGACACACCCGGCTTTACATAGTCGCCGATCATCTCCAGAACTTCTGCAGCCAGACGCCCGGCTACCCGCATTTTGGCGATGTCTTCCGCCGTATTGATCGTTACACCCATCAGAGGAGATCTTCCGTTTCATTGAATAGCAATGATTGTATTGTACTTCTTGTGTGGCTGGGGTTGAACCGTTGAATAAGAAGTCCGTAAAAGGATTGTGTATTTGCTGGCATATAGGCACGCAAAATGGTATAAAGCGCCCGCGCTCAGCGCCGTGCTACTGCGAAGTAGTTGCACGTAAATACTTAAACGACACACACGGACTGAAACTGACGTGCCGGGGTGCCTGTTTCGACAGGTCGGGGCTCAGGGTTCGTGGAGGCATAACCCCTACACATAAGGTAGTAGAACAATGGCACAAGTTAGCATGCGTGACCTGCTGAAAGCAGGCGTACACTTCGGTCACCAGACTCGTTACTGGAACCCAAAAATGGGTCAGTACATCTTCGGCGCCCGCAACAAAATTCATATCATCAACCTCGAGCAGACTGTTCCAGCACTTAACGACGCGCTGAAACTGATCGAAGGTATGGCTGCGAAAAACAACAAGGTTCTGTTTGTTGGTACTAAGCGCGCAGCAGGTAAGATCATCAAAGAGCAGGCAGAACGCGCGAACATGCCGTTTGTTGCTCACCGTTGGTTGGGCGGTATGCTGACCAACTACAAAACTATCCGTCAGTCTATCAAGCGTCTGCGTGACCTCGAAGCACAGCAGAAAGACGGTACTTTTGAACAGTTGACCAAAAAAGAAGCTCTGATGCGTTCACGTGAGATGGACAAGCTCGAGCGTTCTATCGGTGGTATTAAAGAGATGGGCGGTCTGCCAGACGCTATGTTCGTTATCGACGTAGATCACGAGCGTATCGCTGTTCAGGAAGCCAACAAGCTGGGCATTCCAGTGATCGGTATCGTTGATACTAACTCTAACCCAGATGGCATCGACTACGTTATCCCAGGTAACGACGATGCAATCCGCGCTATCCAGATCTACGTTTCTGCAGCTGCAGACGCGATCCTGGAAGGCAAGCAAGGCGGCGCATCTGCTGATGAGTTTGTTGAAGTTGCTGAAGAAGCGCCAGCGGCTGAGTAATCAGAGCTGAATACGAAAAAAGGGGCTTAGCCCCTTTTTTTAAATCTTTATCGTCAATTTATAGATTTAAGAGGATATTCCACATGGCAACTGTATCTGCTGCCCAGGTAAAAGAGCTGCGTGAACGTACTGGCCTAGGCATGATGGAGTGCAAAAAAGCACTGACTGCTGCTGGCGGTGACATCGACCAGGCAATCGAAGATCTGCGTAAGAACTCAGGTCTGAAAGCGGCTAAGAAAGCTGACCGTACCGCTGCTGAAGGTAAGCTGCGTGTTGTAGTTGGTGAAGGCAATGCTGTTATTGTTGAGATCAACTCTGAAACTGACTTCGCTGCTGGCGACGCTAACTTCGCTGCGTTCGCAGACAAAGTCGTAGCTAAGCTGGCTGAGACTAAAGAAGCGGACGTTGCTGCACTGATGGCTGGTGAACTGGAAGACGCTCGTGAAGCTCTGGTTCAGAAAATCGGTGAGAACATCACTGTACGTCGTCCAGCAATCGTAGAAGCTGACACTGTTGGTGCATACGTTCACTCAAACGGCAAAATCGCCTGTATCGTTGCTCTGAATGGCGGTAACGAAGAGCTGGCGAAAGACATCGCTATGCACGTTACAGCATCTAACCCACGTGTTGTACGTGGCGAAGATATGCCTGCTGACGTTCTCGAGAAAGAAAAAGAGATCATCAAAGCACAGCCTGACATGGCTGGTAAGCCAGATGAGATCGTTGAGAAGATGATGGGCGGTCGTATCAAGAAGTTCCTGAAGGAAAACAGCCTGCTCGAGCAGCCTTTTGTTAAGAACCCAGACCTGACTGTTGGTCAGCTGGCGAAAGAAGGCGGTGCAGAAGTCATCAGCTTCCTGCGTATGGAAGTAGGTGAAGGTATCGAAGTCGAAGAAACTGACTTCGCTGCTGAGGTTGCTGCACAGCTGAAAGGTTGATAACAGCACCGGTGGGGCTCACATTCTGAAAACCACCATTAATATGCCGGGCTTGCCCGGCATATTTGTATATGTCTGAAGCAAATATACGTAGAATACGCCAAACATTTTCAGGAGAAGGTTCATGGCCGAGCAAAAAAGCGCGAAATATAAGCGAATTCTGCTGAAACTCAGCGGTGAGGCCCTGATGGGCGAGCTGGATTTCGGTATTGATCCTAAAGTACTCGATCGTATGGCGCTGGAAATTGCTCAGCTTCGTGGTCTGGGAGTTCAGGTAGGTCTTGTGATTGGTGGTGGCAACCTGTTCCGTGGTAAGGCACTCAGCGAGGCTGGTCTGGATCGTGTCGCTG
>NZ_DDKU01000176.1:0-16169 GCF_002339775.1 Thalassolituus sp. UBA2590 | reverse complement strand
TATTTCTTCTGATTCACTGAAACCATCACTTCTGGCAGTCGCGACGTCGGCTTTAATTCTGACTGGCTGCGGTGGTGACGGTAGCAGTAATGATGATGGCGAGACCGGTAAAGTATCCATGAATGTGACTGATGCGCCGGTAAATTCAGCACTTGGCGTATACGTACAGTTCTCTGGTGTTGTTCTGATTAAAGATGATGAAACACAGGAAGAGCTGACGTTCGATGAGCCAAAGCAGATTAACCTGTTGGATTATCAGGCTGGTAACAGCGTGGAACTGTTCACTGACTTTGAAGTTGAAGCAGGCGAATACTCACAGATCCGCCTGATGGTAGATACCGAAGGAAATAACGATACTTATATTTCATTTGCCGATGGCTCGTTTGAGCTTGAGATCCCAAGCGGTGAGCAGACGGGTCTGAAACTCGTCAGTGGTTTCACTGTGACGGCCGATGAGTCAGTCTCTTTCATGCTGGACTTCGACCTGCGTAAGGCGATTACAGTGACAGGCAATGGCGAATACAAGCTACGCCCGACGATCCGTTTGATTGATCTGGCCGATTACGGTGCGATTACCGGCACCTTATCTTCTGAACTTTGTAACAGCGAAGACACGAAAGCGGTGTATGTCTATGAAGGTGAGGTTACAGAACCAGACGACCTGGGAACCGATGACGAGCCAGTGGCAACAGCGTCAGTCGATGCTGAACTTTCGTACACGGCGTCTTACCTGACACCAGGCGATTATACGGTGGCTGTGACATGTCAGGCTGAGTTGGATGATCCGGAAGTGGATGACGAAGAATTTGGTCAGGGCGAAGGTTTCAGCTTCGTAAGTGCGGTGGTTACTATCGAAACCGACGGTACAGTAACGGTAGATGCTAACCCTGAATAAGCGTTTCGACGCAAGCTATGGCACAAGGAGGTGCCGCTACCCCCCCTTCCCCCTCAGCCCACTAACATCACCAACATGAGTATGCTGGCTGACGCGAACGCACCGATAATATGAACATGTAAAAACGCCGGTTGGCTGAGTTCTGTTTCTTCCATTGCCCGCAACCCTGAAACCATGAACGACTGTTTATAGTAAGAACCATGAGCGCTAATTCTTCCAGAAACCGTCTGTGGCTTTTTGTTGTTTACAGGCCTTACATTAAGTTACATCGTCAAAAAATCGCGCACTGCTGAGATCTCTTCGTCCGACAATAAGGCCGGCGCATGCCCCGCGTTGGGAATAGTGACATGGACGACTCCTCTGAGGACTATGAATTCAATGTTGCACAGCCCGGGGAGCCCGGCAAGGTAAAACCAGCCTGTAATTGACCTCAGTCGCTGACTTTCTGTTTCAGCACCAGAGGGCTGACATTGCGGCTGACGAGAATGTCCTGCGCTTTATTGAGTTTGGAGCGGTCGGTATAAGGTCCAACAAATACACGGTGCCAGGTTGAGCCATTGACCGCACTGCTTTCAAGGTATGCAGGTAAGCCTTCGAGAATCAGCTCTGCACGCATACGGTCCGCATCACGGTCTGAGCGGAACGAGCCTGCCTGAAGACGATACTCATACTTGGCGGCGGCGTCTTTAGGGGTCGATTTGTACTCTTCGACGTCGGGTACTTCAACGGTCTGCTTTTCCAGCAGGCGGTAAAAATCATAAGAAGGTTTCACCTTACTCTCGATTTTCGCCGCATCTTCGCGGGCTTTTGCCGCGCTTTCTTCAAGTACTTTGCGTGCATCACCACGAACGGCTTCGAGTTCGTCGCCCGCCGGAATCGTCGAGAGATAAAAAATAAAACCGACAAAACCAATAGCGATAGCGGGTGTGGTTACCCACACCCAGGCCGGTACTTTAGAGCTGTTATCAGACATCAACTTACCCAGGGAAATACTTTCGCGATCACACTACCATACTCTTCCGGTATTACTGTGACCGATTACATTTCTTCCGGTGCGCTGACGCCCAAAAGATACAGGCCGTTATGCAGAACCTGACGCACAGACTCAGCCAGAGCCAGGCGCGCGTTACGCAGGTCGGCGTCATCGACCAGGGTTTTTTCTGAGTTGTACCAGGTGTGGAAATCACCGGCCAGTTCTCTCAGGAAGTTAGCAATCTGGTGAGGTTCGCTCGCGTCGGCGGCGCGACGTACGACTTCTGGGAAGCGACCGACCTTAACCATCATTTCTTTTTCTGTCTCAAGCGTCAGTGCGCCCAAAGCCGCGAGGCCCGTTTCAGCATCCCAGCTCTGACCTGCTTCGGCCAGTTTGCGGAAAATCGAGCAAACGCGCGCATGCGCATACTGAACGTAGTACACAGGGTTATCTGATGACTGAGAGCGAGCCAGGTCGATATCAAACGTCAGCTGACCATCGGCCTTACGGGCAGCGAGGAAGTAACGGGTGGCATCGCGACCGACTTCGTCGATCAGATCACGCAGAGTAACGTAGCTGCCCGCACGCTTGGAGATCTTAACTTCTTCACCGCCACGCATTACTGTCACCATCTGGTGCAGCACATAACCCGGCCAGCCTTCTGGAATACCGGCGTTCAGCGCCTGTAAACCTGCACGCACACGGGTAATGGTTGAGTGGTGATCGGCACCCTGCTCGTTAATTACGCGAGTAAAACCACGCTGCCATTTGTTCAGGTGGTAGGCCACATCCGGTACGAAGTAGGTGTAACCACCGTCTGTTTTACGCATTACACGGTCTTTGTCGTCACCAAAGTCGGTGGTGCGCAGCCAGAGAGCCCCGCCATCTTCGTAGGTGTAACCATTTTTAATCAGGGTCTGAACGGCTTCTTCAACTTTGCCCTCGGTGTAGAGCGAGGATTCAAGGAAGTAGACATCAAAGTCGACACCGAAAGCTTTCAGATCAAGATCCTGCTCGTTCCGCAGGTAGGCAACGGCAAAGTGGCGGATACCCTCAAGGTCTTCAGCGTCTTTAGTGCCAGTGAAGCTCTGATCTTCAGACGATACGGTATCACCACGCATAAAGCTTTCGGCGAGATCGATGATGTACTCTCCGCGATAGCCGTCTTCCGGCCAACTTGGGTCATCCGGTGTCAGACCTTTGCAGCGCGCCTGTACTGAAAGGGCCAGGTTGTTAATCTGCTGACCTGCATCGTTGTAGTAAAACTCGCGCGTCACATCCCAGCCGGTTGCTTCAAGCAGGCGGCACAGGCAGTCGCCCACTGCGGCTCCACGACCATGACCGATATGCAGCGGCCCGGTTGGGTTGGCCGACACAAATTCGACCTGCACTTTTTTACCCTGGCCAACATCAGAACGACCATAGTCGTTCTTCTGATCCAGAACGGCCTTAACCAGTGATGACGTTGATTCATCACTCAGATAGAAATTGATAAAACCCGGGCCAGCGATTTCAGTTTTTTCGACGAGGCTGCTTTCTGGCAGCGCATCGACCACCAGCTGAGCAAGCTCACGTGGATTCTTACCAGCAGGCTTTGCCAGCATCATCGCCAGGTTGGTTGCCAGATCACCGTGTGCTTTATCGCGGGTGTTATCGACCTGAATTCGCGGTTCAAGGTCTGCTGGAAGTACATTCTGCTCTTTCAGAACGCTGACAGCGGCACTAAGTAACTCGGCAATCTGAGGTTTCATATAGAGATCCGGCCCGGAGAAGTGTGTTATTCAGAAGGGGGCGGATTATCGCAAAATTAGCGCAAAGGTTGAAGCACGCAACTGCGTCGATAATGGCGCCGTTGCCAGAAGTAAAGGCACGGGGTGTTTCGCGATCAGGCATGACTCAGGTCATGACCTCTTTCCAGAATACTCCTGCTGTAAGTGGTATGCTGTAAATTCAATGAAAATGCCACTTTGTCCGGAAGTCAGGGGTCATCGGATTGAATTTTGGTAATACGCTCACGCGCCTCGGTCTGCTCAGGTTTTCGGTCGCTCTGATCTGGCTCGTACTGCTGTTCTGGCTCGCATTCGTGGGTTTTAATCTGCCCCCCATCATCTGGTGGGTGCTCGCAGGTTATATTCCACTGATCGCCCTACCGTTCTGGCAGGCTTCAAGACGAATGGGGCAAGACGCCCTGTTACTGAATATTGTCGCCGAAACCCAGCTGATGACGGCGCTGCTGTTTTTCAGTGGAGGGGCGACAAACCCTGTGATCTCGTACTTTCTGGTGTTGATGGTTGTCTCGGCCTACAGCCTTAACCGCTATCGAGCACTCATAGTGGCCGGCACACTGATTCTGGATTACAGCGTACTGACGCAGTGGTATACACCGCTGGCGATGGGCATGGATGGTAAAGGCTCCTTGTTTGACTGGCACCTTGGGGGCATGTGGCTGACCTTTGTTCTCAGTACACTTATTATCGCCGCGTTCCTGCCAGCACTGGTCCGTGATCGACAACGCCATGTTGTTGAGATTCAGGCTTTGCGGGAGCGACAACTAAAGAACGAGCAACTCATTGGTATCGCTACGCTCGCGGCAGGCACCGCTCATGAAATGGGCACGCCTCTGATGACCCTGGATATGCTGCTCGACGAAGCCACCGAGCATGAGGTTAGCGATGAAGATATTTCGGTGATGCGCCAGCAGGTGGAGCGCTGCCGACATTCACTGCAGCAGCTGGCAATGGCGGGCCGACAAAGCAACGCCCATTCAGAACACGATGCCGAGGAGTGGCTATTACGCCAACTCCACCGCTGGCGGTTGAGTAAACCCCATGCCTTATGGGATGAGCTGGATTGCAAGGCAACCGCTCTCATTCCGGCGTCTCCGCTTCTTGATCAGGCATTATTAAACCTGCTGGATAATGCCGCCGAAGCTGGGCAGAGACCCGTGCAGTTGCGTTCGCGCGTAACCTCTGACTTCTGGGAGCTCGATATTATTCAGCCAGACCCTGAAGCGGCCAGTCATATCAGCGAAGAGGCTGTATTTGCCAGTCAGAAAGAACACGGGATGGGAATCGGCCTTTACCTGAGTAATGCCAGCATTGAGCAGTTTGGTGGCAGTATTCATCTTAAAGCTCTGAACTCGGGCGGCAGCCTGAGTCACTTGAAACTCCCCATCGTGACGCGGAGGGTCAGCGTATGACATTACGTTATCTGATCGTTGATGATGACGAACATTTCGGGCGGGTACTGTGCCGCAGCCTTGAACGAAGTGGCGCTGAAGCGACCTTCATCCGTAGCCCGGACGAGCTTAAGGACGTATCTCATGCTCCACAGCGAATCATTCTTGATTTACGGCTTGAGCACAGCTCTGGTCTTGATCTTATTTCTCCAATGAAACAGCGCTGGCCTGATGCGTCAATTATCGTTCTGACAGGCTACGCAAGTATTCCTACCGCAGTCGAAGCCGTAAAACGTGGCGCCGATAACTACCTGCATAAACCTGCAACATTACAGGACCTTATTTCTACTTTCGAAGGCAGGCCTGTAGGTGATCAGCAAGCAGAGGTGATGAGTGTCGACAGGATGGAGTGGGAGCACATTCAACGAGTTCTGAATGAAAACGACGGTAATATTTCAGCGACCGCCAGAGCCTTGAATATGCATCGCCGGACCCTGCAACGAAAACTCCAGAAATATGCTCCGCGCTGATACTCATTGAGTTTTTAAAGTACTGTTCAGTAATTGAAATACGAGTCTTCGTCGAAGGTACTTAACCAACGAGGATGGAAGCTGACCATCCCGGCGATAAACATCCCGTTCGTTATCCCCTCAGGGAACATCATCAAGGGGAGCATCCTGAGATAATCCCGCCAGATCTGCTCCAGAGTGTAAATACCTTCAAACCAGTACCAACCGGACACGGAGCAGGCGTAGACAACCTGTGTAAATCCAGCATTGAGAAAGCCTGCCACGAGAATATAAATAAACGGATTGTGTGGCATCCGCCGATAAACATTGAGAAAAAACTGATAGGCGGCGAATACCGGAATTGCCGCACCAAGCAGGAAAGATAACGCCCAGGCCTCCGGCTCGATAACACCAAGAAACACCATCACAACCAGTACAACAGCCATATTTAATAACGCCAGGCGCCACCCCATCAGTAGCGTCAGCGCCGTGGCTGCAATAATATGAAAATCCAGCCCCGGACGAACTCCCGCCCGCATAAACCAGAATCCGGACACGACCAACAGGCTCCCGAGAAAGAAATGCTGTACGCCGGAATGATGCGAAAATGCAGCCCAGTTGATGGTTTTGATCGTATAAAAAAGGAGGGGGGCCGATATCAGCCAGGAAAGAATTAACGCAGTATGGCTACTGAGTTCAGAGACCATTAATCACAGAGCTCCAATGAATATATCAAAGCATCTTCCCTACCGTCGGGGTGAGGATAATATCCAGGCCTCCTGCCGACCTCATTGAAGCCAAGCGACTCGTACAGGCCGATGGCACTCTCGTTTGATTCACGAACTTCGAGAAAGAAAGAAATAATACCTTTCTCCTGCAGCCACTGACTCACTCGGGCAAGCAATGCTTTACCGTACCCTCGCCCCTGCATTTCAGGCCTGACACTGATCATCAACAACTCGGCCTCATCGGCCACGACAGAGATCACCGCATGTGCGGAATGCTCACCGTTGACCTCCAATACCCAAACGGAATCTGGCTTGCGCAGGTAGCGCGTCATGATTTTTTCTGACCATGGATACTGATGAGCGGCTTGCTCAATTTCCATAACCGTATCAAGGTCTTCTATCCCACCTACCCGGATGTTACTCATAGCCCCCTACCGTTCTGCCAGAGCATACAATGACAGCCACAGAGCACGCTTGGCCGATGCTGAAGACATCAATGCTTCCAGATCAGGAATATGAAAGTGTTCTTTAACGTCTATTTTGTTCATCCAGCTCTGAGCGTTTTCACCCACGGTAATGACGTACCCGGCGCCCTGACTGCTGAAATACTGCCATTGGGCCCTTAGTGCCTGCACGGCAACAGCTTCACTCTGATCCTGATGGCGGGACTCGATAAAGGGCCAACGAAAAGAGACTGGCTGAGGTACCACGGACGGCTTCATTCCAAACGCGGCCAGCACCCTTCCGGCGAAAGGAGTAACCTGCTCAAGTGGAATATTGGCATCAACAACCCAGATTCCTGACCCGCTCAGTTGCATAAACTCCAGAGCAAACCTCGGCGGTTCGCCAGAAGGTACAGAGGGAAGAGCCGCCGCAACACCTGTCTGCTCAGTTGACTCTGAACTAACAGGCGTCAGAGGCTTAGTGTCTGCAGGCTTTGCTGGCTCTGAAACTGCGTCGTTGGCGATTTCTGCTGCCACCTGAGGATGCGCTGGCATAGGTTGTCCGGCCCGCAACAGATCCGCTGCAGCAACCGGGCGGGCATGATCGTGCGTCGACTCAATGTGAATATGCTCATGACGCTCCGACGGCGAGTCCTCCGCCATCCAGCGGGACGCTGGCGCATGAGGCAACTCACGTCTGGGCAGCCACACTGTAATGCCCATCGACTTGAGATAATCGACCCGACGCTGCTCTAACATAAGCGGTTAAACGCCGTCGTTCTGGGGGTGCGTTCGATCGTTAGTACTGACCAGCAGATTCAGAGCATGAATATAGGCCTTCGCCGATGCCACAACGATATCGGTGTCCGCACCACTGCCATTGACAATGCGCCCCGCTTTCTCAAGACGTACTGTCACCTCACCCTGAGAGTCGGTGCCTTCAGTAATAGCATTCACAGAATACAACAGCAGGTTAGCTCCTGACTTAGCAACTTCCTCGATCGCTCTGAGAGCGGCATCAACAGGGCCACTGCCTTCAGCCTTGCTACGATGCTCGGTGCCCTCTTTGCTGATAACGATTTCGCTAACAGGCGTCTCGCCCGTGGCCGAGTGACTCTCAAGCGATACCAGACTATAAGTATCTGGAAGAGAAGCCGAGCGGCTCTCTGTCACCAGAGCCTGCAGGTCTTCGTCGAAGATCTCGTGTTTTTTGTCTGCAAGGTCTTTGAAGCGTGCGAACGCATCGTTCAGAGCGGCGTCTGTTTCGAACGTGACTCCCAGCTCCTGCAGACGACTGCGGAAGGCAGCACGCCCAGAGTGCTTACCCATAACCATGCGGTTTGCGCCCCAGCCTACGTCTTCAGCTTTCATGATTTCGTAGGTCTCACGGTGCTTAAGTACACCGTCCTGGTGAATACCGGATTCATGGGCGAAAGCATTAGCGCCAACAATCGCTTTATTCGGCTGAACAGGGAAACCTGTAATGCTCGAAACGAGTCGCGACGTCGGCACGATATGAGTTGTATCAATGCCAGTCTCGATGTTGAACAGATCCTGGCGGGTTCGGGTCGCCATGACCACTTCTTCAAGAGACGCATTGCCCGCACGCTCACCCAGACCATTGATCGTACACTCGACCTGACGAGCACCATTGGTTACTGCAGCAAGGGAGTTTGCTACTGCCAGCCCCAGGTCGTTATGGCAATGCACTGAGAAAATCGCTTTGTCAGCGTTCGGAATACGCTCAATCAGAGTGCGGATGGTATTACCAAACTCTTCCGGAATCGCATAACCCACGGTATCAGGAATATTGATCGTACTGGCACCGGCATCAATAGCGGCCTCAATAATGCGACACAAGAAATCGATTTCTGAGCGACCCGCATCCTCACAAGAAAACTCGACATCTTCGACCAGTCCACGCGCCTTCTTCACCGCTCGCACTGCTTGCTCAATTACAGCGTTTGGCTCCATACGGAGCTTGTACTGCATATGGATCGGAGAGGTAGCAATGAAGGTGTGAATACGAGCCCGCTCAGCGTTTTTCAATGCCGCTGCAGCTTGCTCTATGTCACGGTCAACTGCCCGGGCAAGACTACAGACAGTACTCTCGCGAACGGCAGAGGCAACGGCCTCAATGGCAGCAAAGTCTCCGGGGCTGGCGGCAGCAAAGCCAGCCTCCATAACGTCGACGCGCATTTTTTCGAGCGCTTTGCCGATGCGGACTTTTTCTTCTTTGGTCATTGATGCGCCCGGGCTTTGTTCGCCGTCACGCATTGTAGTGTCGAAAATAACCAGGCGATTCTGCTGGCTCATGAGAGACTCCGATGCCGATGATTCAGTCGTACAGTATACGCCTGATCATCGGACATCGCAGCAAAGGAAGGTTAGCGGATTGGAGTGGCCGTCAGGTTAGCCTGAATATCCGCATTCTGAACAATAATCTGACTGATCAGCGTCTGAGGCGTGCTGTCTGGAGTCGCTGCAATCTTCAGACCATCGATGTTCAGCTGTTTGAAATGAACCCGACCGAATACAGCAAAGCCGAGTGGGCCATTTTCAGCAATTGAGTCAGTGCCAGAGAAAGGTACGTACTCGCCGTTAACCAACTTAACAAGATTGCCATCGTCATCACGAACAGCGGTTCTCGCAACATCCAGAGCAAGGTCAATATTAAGACCGTAATCATTGCCACCCTGAGGACCATCCTGAGTACTGAAGTTATCAAGTGTTAAAGTAGTACCGTTTTCCTGAGTCCAGGAGAAGCGGTTACCTTTGCCAAGGTAGCGATAATAATTAGGGTCGTTCACGTCAGTAGGAGCCTCAGCAAACTTGGCTTTCACTTTAATCGTCAAACCCTGATCACCGCGATCTTCAAAACGGCCGCCGTCCAAACCACAAGACGTGGCATCACTACCGGAACCGCCAATACATACCTGACCAGCACCACCCGACGCTACTGAAATCGTAGTGCCATCCTCTAGACGCTCGAGCGTGAAGGCACCTAAATTATCACCATCATCTCGTGAGCCGAAGATAATACCGCCCTCGATTTCACCCGTCGCACTGTTGTACTGACCAACCTGGATGGTCGACCACGTCAGCCCTTTGTTGAAGGTCAAACCGTCTTCGGTTACGTCGATGGACGCACCGCGCATGTGGAGGTCATAGGTTACACCTGTTAACCAAACACCACGACCGAACTCATCAACGGTAATTGCAGCATCGCCATCAGTAATACGCAGGTCACCGTTGAGTGTCAGACCTTGTGTACCGCCCACACCGTCACTGTTAATCTGACCACCTGGTGCAATCGTCAGGTTACCATTGAGTGTGAAACTGTATGATGGGAATACTTCCATCGCCAGAAGCAGCTCAGTACCACCCATGTAAGGTGAGTCCATTGCTTCTTCTTCACTAGTTCCAACAGTTACGCCAGAGAAGCTGTACTCACCGCGCAAATCTTTGAAGTCGATACGCAGACCATCATAGGTGCCAACTTTGTTCTCGCGATCGTACCCGACATTGGCGTCAAACTGACCAGTCGCAGAGTTGTAAGGGTTGGCATAGTAATCCGAAGGCAACGACGCCATATCTGGGCCAGAAGTAAGATCAAGTGAAACTTCGCCTTCACCCCAGCCGTTGAAACCGTTGAAGTAAACCCAGTTGCCATCATCATTCATGGCGAAATAGGTATTACTTTCAGCTGCAGTTTTACCAGCGAAGTTGCCTGGCGTCGTGAAGTCACCACCATTTGGGTCAGCCAGTGGATCTGCAGATACGATATTCCAACCCACTTGTGCCGTCACACCCTGCTGAGTTGAACCATCAGCACTTGCAATATCGCCGCCTGGGAATAAATGCAGATAGTTTTTACGCTCAATCCCATCAACTAAGCCATCCTGGAAAAGCACCTGTCCGCGGAAGCTACCCAAAGCTGCTCCGTTTTCATCACCAAGTACCAGGTCATCTAAGCTGAATGAGAAGGTCAGATCTTCGTAGCGCAGTGCCAGATAGGGATTATTAGCATCGTCTTCTTCAAAGTCGAGAGTCAAACCAGACTCTGTACTGAAGTCGCCACGAAAGTTACGAGCGAGAATCACGTAACCGTCATCAGTGTACTTAAACGCAGGACGATCAGCGTCGTCATTGATAAGCGTAAGCGCAGGAATGAAGGTAATCCCCTCACCGATGTCTGCACCTCCTCCTTCAATGGTGAAAGTACCGTACGCCTCAAGGTCGACACTCAGTGAACCGAACGTGTCACCAAGCAAATAACCTGCTGAATCAGGATCACCGTAATCACCAACGGCGATATTAGGATCATTAGACAGACCAATCGCAGCTGCCTCATAGGTCAGGCGTAGGCCTCGGTTCTCAAAAGTACCAAAATCAAATTCAACACTGCCCTCATTAACGATGAGGCGACCATAATTAATAATGGCCGACATCGCCAGGTCATCAATAATCCACTCCATACCGTCATCACCAAAGTGAAGACCGTCAAAGAAGACGCCTACTTGAGAACCATCAAACGCAAGATTTCCGTTACCGTCATCGCCCATATTCAGACGAAATACACCAGTATCGTCAGAAAAATCGTCTGCGGTCCCGCCATTACTGTAGGCCTGAGTAGCACCGCGAAGGCTGAAGAAATCATTAGTAATACCAGTGGTGCCGGTCATGCCAACGCCGCCAACGGTAAACTCGCGAGCACCAAGCTGATTGAACAGATTAAGGGTACCGTCAGAGTCAATATCTATCGTCGTTACCGAGGCAGAGCCAATACTGGAGTTGATATTGATGTCACGCATATTGGCCGCAACACCGTCCTGGCTGTAGCTGATTTCACCAATATCCAGCTGCCCTGGGTCAAGCTCAATCGTCACGCCAGACTGACCAGATACATTCGCCATGGTCTCATCATCAAGCGCTTCTAATGCCGATACTGATACAGCCTGAACCGCGAGTGTGAGCGCACTTAACGTCAAAGTAGTATTCTTCATAATCAATCCACCGGAAACAGGAGTAAGTTACCACCGACAGTGATATTGCCGTCTAGCTGAACGCCAAATATTTCGGTTTGACGAAATGCGGTTCCATCCTGAAGAGGTACACCAAATTCACCATTGTTAGCCACAGCGAACTTAAACTTAAAATCGTTGAACGTAATGGTCCCTGGCAGCCCGATTTTTAGAACCTCATCGTCAACCGCTTTTTCTTCGAAGCCACCATCAACCCAAACGTCATAGTTTGTTGCAGTCGTCAAAGTTTCCGTCTGAAGCGTTAGTCCTTCAAAGGACATGCCACCAGAAACGTCATCCAGAACGTACCAACCTTCACTGTTCTCATTCAATTTGATAGCGAGACGCAAACCACAGATCCCGTTTTCGCATTCTTCAGAGCCAACGATGTTACCGGCGCCGTCGAATATAGGACGGGTACCTGGAGTGAAGCCTGAGACCTCATTAGGATCGTCCCAAAGGGGTCCACCATCTTTGTTGATCGCGAACTCACCAGAGAGATAAACACCACCCTTACCGGAGATTTCGGACAAATCGAAATCATCAATTGCTTCCATCTCGGCCATTGACGAAGTTGCGACCATCAATGTGGATAGAGAAAGTACTAATTTATTAATTGTCATTCTGACCTCCACCTATTACAGGTCGCGACTGGTAACTTTAAGGTACTGAGCACGCAAACCATCTACAGTGATACTACCGAGGCTAGCGTCCGGACTGTTGCCTATCCGCACGTCACTGATTGATATAAAGCTCTTCGGTGAGTTTTCATAGTAATCATCATAGAAAGCTTGCATGTCTTCCTGGCTACTGGTGTCGACATCATCACCAGGACGGAGCTTGGTCAGCTCAAATTCGAAGTTACCATCCGACGTAGCAGACAGACGCATTGGCTGAATCTCGCCGTAACCCAGGTTAAGACTGACAAACATGTTGTCCAAGTTTAGAGTAGAAGCCTCCTTGGCTACAGGATCATTGTCACAAACCGAAGGATCACAAACACTGATATCCAACTCTTTGATAAATAGATTCAAGCGAATCTCAGCATTCAGCTCATCGTCACCCTGCTCGTCAGGAGCAGACCAAAGACGGAACGCAGTTCCATCGATAAACAGCCCTTTCATGTTGATATCGATGTAGTCGGTACGTGGGCTGGTTGAGCCATCAGGATTTACTGAGTTCACTGCGAATTCGAAGGATGCACCCACATCCAGGCCATCCCTGCGCTCCACACCACTTGCCAAAGCTATTGAAACACTTTCGATACCATCTTTTGTTTCTCCCTTGCGCGTGATCAGGCCACCGTCGCACGAGCCAAAATCGCTCGAATCCAAACCACACAGCACCTTGAATTCTTCTACATTATTGACCGCTTCAATATAAGAGCCTGCAGGCCCAAAACTATCGGAATCATTGTTGGCAGCGGCCAGATCTTTACGTGCTTCAATAAGATCGTTATATGCATCCTGGCGTACCGACTGCTGTTCCTCGTAGGAGTCGTAAGAATCGTTGTATGCGGTCCGAGCATCCCGGCAAGCACCTCCCCCGATTACGGGACATGCGGAACCATTCAATCCGGTACAATTATCGCCAAACTCACAATCAGCTTGAGGTCGAATAGCCATAAAAGCTTCATAAGCATCGAATGCCGTAGTCAGACGCTGACCGAGCTCAACAACCTCGGCGTCGTATTCCGTTTGCTCCTGTGCAACAGTGGCCTCCCTTGGAACAATTTCACTCAAGTAGTAACTATTCATCTGATTTTCTAGTGCGCCTAATGCCAGAGAATAGGTATCTACAATTTGCGCTCTGGACGAATTCAGGGCATCAATTTCATTTGTAATCGCCTGCACTGCGACTCCGTTAGAGCCAACCGTTGCTAAATCGTCACACCCAGGCTGCCCCCAAACACACCCCTGATAATACGAGAATGTGGCAAAAGTTGCGCTGTTCTGGACATCTGATTGGTACTCATCAGCTGCAAGTTCAAGTAGAGCCAGTTCATTGTTAATCTGACCGTACTTTTCGTTATACAGAGGATCATTAGGATCGAGGCCACCACTGCCTCGTAATGAGCGAATGACGTACGGATGGAGGTAACTGCCAATCTGCCCTGGAGTACGAATGGAGCCCTCTTCACTGCCTTCCCCCATAACATAAAGGCTAGTCCACTTAATATCGATCTCTTCGCCCGCAGAGCTTTGTATGCCTGTTACTGAAAGCTCAGCTCCTTCCGTGTCCAAAACGAAATCTTCAAGGGCAAACCCAAGCCCCTCACCAGTTGCCGCACTCATCTGGCTATCATCAAGAGCCTGCAAGTCAGCAAATGCCGCAGCAGAGACAACCATCGAGGTGATTAACATAGATCGCAAGATTTTCATAATTAGCACCCCTTCAGGCTACCAACACAGGTAGCCTGACGTGGCGTACCGTTCGTTGCACTGAACAAATCAAGGTTGAGTGGATACTTCACACCAGAGCCAGAATCGAATTTAGCGATATTCAAAAACGCTCCTCTCTGAGTTAATACGCGATCACTGCCTTCGATACCCGAAAAATCTTCCCACGGAACAGAAGTAGTCTGAAGAGATACAAACGCACCTGTAGCTCCGCCGCCATTCTCAAAGTCAACACTTTCATCGCCGACATAGACACTCTGAAAGTTAGTTAGAGGGAAACAAGCGGGAGTACCCGTAACAGTACAGTCTTCTGACCCAGTAAGCGCGGGAATAATAAATTCAAGCGCAGAACCTGGAGCTGTGAAGCTCCTACCCCCCGGAACACCCGCCCAGGAAGCTCGTTTAAGGTAAGGGACGTCCAGATATGGGCTATCGGGGTTTTGAAGCTCACCATCTTCATTTAACTCGCGACCAGCGCCATAACTATAACCAGCGGTACCTACAGCACCATCAACCAAGTCGATTGTACTTACCAACTGCGTACCCAAAGCATCTGCCAAACCTAGTTCAATACACTGCAACCAACTCGCAGTACCCTGACCATTACAGTTCTGGTCATATACCACCGAGGCAGGCCCTTCAATACGGCCATTCAAATTACCTGTTAAAGAGATAAGATCTCCTGACAACCAACCCTGAGCTTCCGAGAAGCCGATACGTACTCCCGCAACCTTCCGAACACCGTTCTCTACTTTATACGCAAGTTCAATGTAGGGATCACGGATCTTAAACTCTTCGATACTGGCATTTACTGCATCTTTATAGTTGGTTACCCGGCCAAGGCCGAAGTTCTCAATGATCAGATCAGCATCATGAGCCACCAGGTTCCCATTTTGAGTCACAGGATTCCCCTGAGCATCCGTCATTGGCACGGTACCGTCTTCACCTACAGTCCGTTCAAACTCACCGACCTTAAGCGTATCAATGGTCATCAGGGTTTCAATATCTAAGCCTAGATTCACCTTCGTGAACTCATACTGCCCTGCCCATTCACCAGTGCCGTCACTGTATGATGATGCATCGATAGTGATAAATGCCTGTCCAGACACATCAGCCATTTCCCGGTCGCTGATAGCCTCTAAAGAGCAGACTGGCAAAGACAGTGCTGTCATTGCGATTGTTAACGGATGGCGGAGAACGTTTTTCACTTCACGACCTCATTTGTCGGTCAAGAGACACCGTTTCGACTGTAGAACCAGTCTATATCAGGACAGATAGATACTCGGTGACAGCTTGTTTTTATTATTGGAATACTTGTTACCTATAGGATATTCGTTAGGGATTTTGCTTCAAGAGGTAATAGCGGTACGAGCGTACTCTTTACAGTGAGAAGACGTTTACGAGCCGTCGATTTCGAGCATCAGCGGCATAAACTCATAGATAGACGCCATTTGTCTCATTATGAACCACAATAGCTAAGGCAAGCGGTCCAGCCTCTGAAACTCAGTATATAGCCAAGTTAGGCGTTTGGAACGCTTATCCACGGACAGGTTCATAGAGGCGCAACGCGAAGCTTGCGGGATTGTTTTTCTCGGGCAATGCCCCCCCCCCTGACCGCGTAAGTAATCAGGGGTTTTGAATAGATCGAAGTCGCATCCGACGGGGACGCCTAGTTCTTGACGATCACCTCAATGAGTCCAAAGCTGCCCACATGACGCTCGTGACCGCCATAGATGGCGCGGTCCGACGTACCGGAAATGCCGGTTATGCAGGATGCAATCACCGGCCTGCCCGATAGGTAGTAAAAGTGATTATCGTATTCTACCCAATACCCAAGTAGCAGGTAGATACCACGACGCCATTGATACTTTTTTGAAGTTCCAGAAAAGAAAAAACCCCAGCAGGTTACCCTGCTGGGGTTTTGGGATAGACCGGGGTCGCGATCGACCTTGACGTGTTCGTTAAGCTCGCAATGAAAAAACCCCCGACTGCGTAAGCAATCAGGGGTTTTGAATAAGAG